>CBFQYI010000026.1:0-19573 GCA_965720825.1 uncultured Chryseobacterium sp.
CCCAAATTTCTAATGATTGATAATGATGAAAATTTTCACCTGGCATTAGCAGAACTGGTGGCTAAAACAGATGACTCACACGCGTATATTTCGTCAAAAGAAATTCAATTTAGTTTGTATGGTCAACGAAAAGTTCCCGTAGAATACACTTATGCTGAAGGAAAACTAGTGATTACAAAAATTAACAACACTCGATCCAGACATAAAAACCCTCTGCATCCGGGAGATGTCATTTATGATATTGAAGGAAAAACCATCCCTCAACTGATCAATAGTTTGGCAAAATATGTACCCGCTTCCAACTCATGGGGGAAGGTCAGCAAAATAAAAGATAAGCTTCTCTTCAGCAACAATGATTCTATTTCCGTAAAGATTGAAAGGGATGGACAAAACCTGGAAATAAAAACCAGAACGTATCTTATTAAGGATATTATTCATGAAAAAATTCCGGCTCCTAAAAAGTGGAAATTGATGGATGATGAAAAGAAAATCGGGTATGTGAATATGGGAATTATAGAAAAGGAAGATCTAGATGAAATGTACAGCAGTTTAAAATCTGCAAAGTCCATTATTTTTGATCTTAGGAATTATCCCAGACAAACGATCATTCCCTTAAGCTACCTTCTTCTTCCCAATCCCTCAATCTATTATCAGTTTACTTTTCCTGACACCGGCTATCCCGGCAAATTCTACAGTAGAAAAAATGTAACTGGCAGAAAAAATCCTGAATACTATAAAGGAAATGTAATCGTTTTAGTAGATGAGAATACACAAAGCCAGGCAGAAACTACGACAATGATGCTTAAACAGCATCCGAAAGCTAAAATTATCGGGAGTAATACTTCGGGAGCCAACGGAGATGTCATTATGTTTAAAATTGCTGAACTTGATACACGGTTTACTGGTCTGGGTGCTTATTACCCTGATGGCAGAGAGACCCAAAGAATCGGAATTATCCCTGACATCTTTATAAAACCAAGTGTAGAAGGGATAAAAAACGGAAAAGACGAAGTACTGGAAAAGGCTTTGGAGTATATAAAAACCACTGATTAAATGAAACGAAAATGTGAATTATTTCACTGTATTTTCATTTAACTAATATTTAACTTTTAATCTTTCGATTTTGTGAGATTTTAAAAGGAATTGGTCAACATTTTGATACAATAACCATGTAAAAAATAAATTATGTCAGAAAAGATATTATGGATCGATGATGAAATAGATTTACTTAAACCTCATATCGTATTTTTAGAAAAGAAAGGTTATCAGGTCACCCCTGTTAACAATGTAAATGAGGCTTTGGAACTTATGGATTCAGAGAAATTTGCTTTAACGCTCATTGATGAAAATATGCCCGGCATTTCTGGATTGGAAGCTATTCCTATGATTAAGGAAAAGGATAATGCCTTAAAAATCGTCATGGTGACCAAAAGCGAAGAGGAACATATTATGGAAGAGGCTATCGGTTCCCAGATTGCCGATTATATATTAAAGCCTGTAAATCCTAACCAGATATTACTTTCCCTAAAGAAAAACCTTCAGCAGGATAATCTTGTTGAGCAGAAAACGATTTTACAATACCAGCAGGAATTCAGAAACCTTTCGATGGAACTTTCTTACCTGAGAACTTACCAGGAATGGGCTGAATATTATAAAAAGATCCTTAGCTGGGAAATTAAATTTGATAAGGTAGCAGACAATGAATTTGCCGATCTTCTTCAATCTCAGAAAGAGGAAGCTAATATTCAGTTTGCTAAGTTTATAGAGAAAAATTATGCAGACTGGCTTATTGATTCAGACAAGCCTTTAATGAGCCATACGCTTTTCAAAGAAAAAGTAAAACCTGAGGTGGAAAAAGAGAAAGTTCTTTTACTGATGGTAGACAATCTTCGTTACGACCAATGGAAAGTGATTGAACCTTTATTTACAAAATATTACAATAAAGTTTCTGAAGATTATTACTACAGTATTCTTCCTACAGCAACACAGTATGCAAGAAACTCTTTCTTTGCAGGATTAATGCCATCTGAAATTGAGAAACGTTTCCCTGATAAATGGTTTAATGATAATGAAGAAGGAAATAAAAATGAATTTGAACGTGACTTCCTTGAAGACCAAATGAAAAGAATTGGTCTTGGATCAAAATCTATGAAGTACCTTAAAGTACTGAACGCTGATTTTGAAAGAAAGATCTATGATGATTTCAATCAACATAAAAATAATGATCTGCTGGTCATTGTATATAACTTTATTGATATCCTGTCACACGCGAAAACAGACAACCATATTGTAGATCAGCTGATCCGTGATGATAAGACTTTCCGTTCCCTTACTTTCAACTGGTTTGAAAATTCTTCTTTACTGAAGATTATTAAATTGGCTGCAGAAAATGGTTATAAACTTGTTATCACTACAGATCACGGAACGGTATACGTGAAAAAGCCAAGTAAAGTGGTGGGAGACAGAGAAACTTCTACGAATATCAGATATAAAACAGGTAAAAGCTTAACGTATGATGACAGTGATGTATGGGCCATTACCAACCCGGAAAAGCTTTTCCTTCCTAAAGGAAACCTAAGCTCGAAATATATTTTTGCTAAAAACAATATATTCCTGGCTTATCCTAAAAATTACAATCATTTTGTTAATTACTATAAAGAAACTTACCAGCATGGAGGAATTTCACTTGAAGAGTGTATTATTCCTATCAGCGTATTAGAACCCAAGTAGTTTTTTTCATAGTTTATTTAATTTTGGGTTAAAGGCGGAAAAAATCGAATGATTTTTTCCGCCTCTTTTTTTAAGGCACTCAATTTGCATACTAGAAGGCAACCTTAAATAAATATAATCTTATGAAAAAGCACATTTGTATTGCTGCAGCATTTGCAACATTATTTTTAACTTCATGTAATAAAGAAAAGAAAGCAACAGATTCCACTCCTACTCCTGTAGACAGTGTTGCTTCTAAGCCGTCTGATTCGGCAGCTGTTTCAGGAACTCAGGATGAAATTGTAAAAAGTACTTCGAAAGACAACAGTGGAAAAACTTTGGATATGACTTTCAACAACACCAAAAATACAGCTACAATAGTTTTCAACAATGAAACAATTGAACTACAGGGACAAAAGCCTGCATCAGGAATATGGTATAAGAATGATCATTATGAGCTGAGAGGAAAAGGTGAGGAAATAGAACTTACAAAAGATGGTAAAACTGTTTTTAAAAAATAAAATCCCTTCCTTACAATATAAAAAGCCGGCTTTGAAATTCAAAACCGGCTTTTTTATTTCCGCCTCTTTTTAATAGTTCATATCTTCGTAAAAAATAAATCATGTTTATTATTTCGCTTACCTACAAGAGTTCTATTGAAAATGTAGAACAACTTATTCCGCAGCACACTATTTTTCTCAACAAACATTATGAATCCGGACAATTCATTGCTTCAGGAAGGAAAGAACCAAGAACAGGAGGAATCATTATTGCGAAAACAGCATCAAAAAAAGAGGTGGAAAAGATCATTACAGAAGATCCGTTTTATATTCATGAAGTTGCAGACTATACTATCACGGAATTTATTCCATCCAAATACAACGAAAACTTTAAAATTTTTATAGAAGACTAATGAGATTAATTACATACAATGTCAACGGAATCAGAGCGGCTTTCACAAAAGATTTCCTGGGCTGGCTGAAGATTGCAGATCCGGATATCATCTGTATTCAGGAGAGCAAAGCAGGAAACGATCAAATAGATATCGAAAGCCTTGAAAAACTTGGATATCACAGTTATTGGCACTCTGCAGTAAGAAAAGGCTACAGCGGGGTCGGAATTGCTTCAAAAATAAAGCCTAATCATGTAGAGTATGGCTGTGGTATTGAAAGCTATGATAATGAAGGAAGAATCATCCGTGCAGATTTCGATGGATTTTCTGCTATTTCGGTATACGTTCCTTCCGCTTCTAATATTGAAAGACTGGATTTTAAAATGCAGTTCTGTCATGACTTCCTTGAGTATATCAAAAATTTAAAAAAAGAAATTCCTAACCTTATTATATCCGGTGATTTTAATATCTGCCATGAAGCTATCGATATTCACAATCCTGTTGGCTTAAAGAATGTTTCAGGATTTCTTCCTATGGAAAGAGAGTGGATGACCAGTTTTATTAATGAATGCGAACTGATTGACAGTTTCAGATTCTTTAATAATGAACCGGATAATTATACATGGTGGAGCTACCGACAAAATTCAAGGGAAAGAAATAAAGGCTGGAGGTTAGATTATAACTTTACTTCCTATAGTTTAAAAGATAAGCTCACAAGAGCTGTTATTTTAAAGGAAGCTGTACATTCTGACCATTGTCCTGCTTTATTGGAATTGGATGTATAATCAACGCTATATGTATCCATACAAAAAGCCAGCTGAATCAGCTGGCTTTTTTTTAATTTAAATCATAAAATTAATCGACAATTTCATATTCGACCGGAATAGTACCATGACTGATATCTCCGATCTCATCGAACGCAGCTTTAGACATGTCTAAAGATCTTGATGAATGGTAAGGCCCTCTGTCATTAATTCTCACTATTACCTCTTTACCATTTTTAAGGTTTGTTACCTTAACGTTTGTTCCAAATGGAAGCGTTCTGTTTGCTGCAGTAAACTTTGAGTTATCAAAGATTTCTCCGCTAGCAGTTTTTCTACCGTTAAATCTATCGTGGTAGTACGATGCATAACTTGTTTTTTTCGCATCTAAGGCATTACTTGTAAAAGAGTAAACACCTAAGGTTGAAATCATCATTATGATTACGAGAATGAATCTTTTCATCATTTTGAACTTTTATTGGTTTTGACGGAGCAAATGTATCAGGAATCTTTATAAAACCCTATTCAATATGTTAAAAACAGTTAACAAAAACACAACAAAATGTTAAACACCTCCGTAACTCCCTATGGATAGGGCTTTTATACTACACTGTTAAAAAGTGTTAAAAAAACACCCGAAAAGTTAATATAATTAACTAATTCACGCATAATTTAAAAATCACAAAAACAAAACACACTGACAATCAATTAATTAAAAAAACAAACAATGTTAAGATTTTAATCAAAAGAAATAATTTTAAAATTGAAATTCTTAAATCCAAAATGAGAAGAAAATGACCACCAGAATATGTTGAGCCTTATAATATCAAATTTCAGAACCAGATTTTAACATCTAAATACAGTGTTAAAATTTCCTGACTATTCTTATTTCAAAAATAATAAGATAGAAATTTTAAAAATGAATGAATATTATTTACTACCGTCGAAAATAAAAGAACATCTCATCTCTTTAAAAGTAAAAAACCAATGAGAAATCATTGGTTTTTATTATGTAATTAATAAATTTCTTTATTTTAAGTATTCTAGAACATAATCATATGTTCCGTTCGGATATACTACAGACATACTTGGAGATCCTGTAACAGCAGCTCCTGTAGATGTATCATATGAGTATAATTCTCTGGAATATACAGTATTAGTACCCGCTTTATAAATAGTAATTCCGTACATAGCAGTAATTCCGGCAGGAGCAGGAATTGTTACTGCAGTAGTAGTACCGTTTGCAGCAAAAGTTCCTTTTATACCATAAATTTGCGCACTGTTTACTTGTCTGTTTGTAACAGTTTCAGTAGTAAGGATATTTTCTTTACCTCCTCCACCTAATGGCAACCATTGTCCAGAAACTGAAGAGAATGCAGGTGTTGGAGTAGGGTTACTGAAATAGTAAAAACCTACACTTACAGGTTGATTACCAATACCAGAACCTGTAGCAGGCGTAGTACCCGCAACAGAGTTATATACGATCATACCATCATATGCTGTAGGAAACTTTAATGCATTTGTTACTTGACTAACAAATGTAAAAGTAGTTAAGTTTGTTCTAGGAACAGATAAACCTTTTCCTAAGTTGTTGGATGAAGGGAAACTTGAAGCATCTAAGTAAACTGATTCTCCACCGATGGTTGCATTAATTGTATTATTTGTTTTGATCTGTGCATTAGAAAAGATACCCACGGCTAATAATACAAGAGCAGAAATTTTTTTATTTGTGTTCATTTCACTATTATTTTAAATTATAAACTTGTGCAATACCATGCACCACTGATGAAAGTATACTCTAATGCCGAACCTGATACTGCTGGCGACGTAGTTGTACTAGAGTGAACACCAGTAACACTAAATCCAGCACCACCTGTAGCATCAACAATTCTGAATTTATCTCCGGCAACTGAAGTTGCTACTGCAGGAGCTGCAATAGTTACATTTGTAGTTACCAACATTGATTCATTCTTGTTAATGGCAGTCGATTGTGAAACGTTAGTATATCCGGTAGCTGTAACAGCGCCAACGATAGGCTTCCATTCAGGAACTGAATTATCAAAATAATAGAATCCAGGGCCAGTAATTTTAACTTTTCTTGCACCTGTACCTGTTCCGGAAGTAATGTAAACAATAGCTCCATTCTGAGGTGCACCGTATGTACCACTGGTGTCATCCTTAGAAGATAATTCTGCTGCCGTCATACGAGGGACTAGTAAAGCATCAGGTCTAGCATTGTCTGTAGTATTTGCTACTACGTCTAATGTTGCGGCAGGTGTGGTTGTGTTAATCCCCACTCGCCCCTGTTGAGCCTTAGAAACGGCCGAAAGGCCAACAAGCATAATTGCTGTTAATAAAAATTTTTTCATAAGTTTTTAAAGATTTTTAATTACATTTTTTTCATCAATATTTCCAAAAAAGGAAGATACATCTCAACTTGTGAACACTGAACTAAAAATAAATATTTCAATTGATTTTTAGCTTTATTTCAATGATTAACTTGCTGAAAGCACATGATTTAAAAATATTGCTTCTTGCGCAAATTTAAGACATAATTTTCGATTTTAAATACATTATAATAGAAAATTAAAAAATCTTAATTGTGCAAAATATTAACAAATTGATTATCAATTAAATAAAAACAAGCTACCGAGAAAATTCTATGTTAATTTTCGTTAATAATTTAATTTTAAAAATGATATTTTCAATTGATTAGTAGGCATTTAGCTAGACCAATTCTCCGTATAAGTCAAATTCTTCTGCTGAGGTAATTTTAACATCTGCAAATTCACCAATAGAAATATAAGTATCTTCTGCTGAGACCAAAACAGTATTATCCACATCCGGCGAATCATACTCTGTTCTTCCGATGAAATAATTCCCTTCTTTACGGTCAAAAATACATCTGAATACTTTACCTAATTTTTCCTGATTTTTTTCCCATGAAATCTGAGACTGCAGTTCCATTATTTCCTCTACTCTAGCCTCTTTTACTTCCTGCGGAATGTTATCGTCTAAAACATGGGCAGTAGTATTCTCTTCGTGAGAATAGGTAAAGCATCCTAATCTGTCAAACTTCTGCTCTCTTACCCAGTCTTTAAGCTCCTGGAATCTTTCTTCTGTTTCACCAGGATATCCAACGATAAGCGTTGTTCTGATGGCCATATCAGGAACTTTTTCTCTGAATTTTCCTAAAAGGGCATCCGTTTTCTCATGGGTAGTTCCTCTCTTCATAGATTTCAGTAAATCAGAATTGATGTGCTGAAGAGGAATATCTATATAGTTACATACTTTAGGTTCTTCACGGATAATATCAAGAACATCTTCAGGGAAGCCGCTTGGGAAAGCATAATGAAGACGAATCCATTCCACTCCTTCTACTTTAACCAATTCTTTTAAAAGATCACCCAATGCTCTCTTTTTATAAAGATCAAGTCCATAGTAAGTAAGATCCTGAGCAATAAGAATTAATTCTTTTGTTCCTTTTTTGGCCAGTTTCTGGGCTTCTAAAACCAGTTTTTCGATTGGAGTTGAAATATGTCCTCCTCTCATCAATGGGATTGCACAGAAAGAACATGGTCTGTCACAACCTTCAGAAATTTTAAGGTATGCGTAATGTTTTGGAGTTGTTGTTAATCTTTCTCCTACCAGTTCATGTTTATAATCTGCTCCAAGATGCTTTAAAAGTATCGGAAGGTCTCTTGTTCCGAAATATTGATCTACATCCGGAATTTCTTTTATCAAATCCGGTTTATATCTTTCAGATAAGCATCCGGTAACGAATACTTTCTCGACCTCGCCTCTGTTTTTAGCATCAACATAATCAAGGATGGTATTGATAGACTCTTCTTTAGCATTATCAATAAATCCGCAGGTATTGATGACCACAATGTCCCCACGGTCTTCGTGAACCACTTCTTTGCCATTGGCTTTCAGCTGGCTCATTAATACTTCAGAATCATATACATTCTTGGAACATCCAAGAGTGACTACATTGATTTTCTTCTTCCCTACAGATTTTGTACGCATCGTTTTGATTTTGAGTCTGCAAAGATACAAAATATTGGAGAGTTAGGATTAAAAAATAAAAACCACTTTATAAAAGTGGTTTTCAGGGATATGCTTTAAAAGTTTTTTTCTTTAAATCCAGGAGCGTTTTGGTCTTTATCTGAAAGTATGGCATCTTTTTCATCTACCTTCCAATCGATACCAAGATCGGAATCATTGAATTTCACACTGCCTTCCGATTCTTTGTTGTAAAAATTATCACATTTATAAGAAAATACAGCATGGGTACTCAATACAGAAAAACCGTGTCCGAAACCTCTCGGTACATACAGCTGCAATTTATTTTCGGCAGTAAGTTCTATTCCGAACCATTTTCCGAATGTAGGAGAATCCTCTCTAAGGTCTACAGCCACATCCCAAACGCTTCCTTCAAGGCAGGAAACCAATTTTGCCTGGGCATGTTCTCCTTTCTGAAGATGCAGTCCTCTCAATACACCATAGGAAGATTTGGAAATATTATCCTGCACAAAGTGCCCGTTCATTCCGGTAAGTTCCTCGAATTTTTTTTCGTTGAACTTTTCAAAGAAGTAGCCTCTCTCGTCTTCAAAAATAGTAGGCTCTATGATGTAGCAGTCTTTAAGCGGGGTTTCTTTAATTTTCATAATAGTTAAAAACTCTATTTCAATGTGGTTATTAATGTTTTAAACAAGATCTTTATATCGTTTCTGAAAGACATATTTTCAAAATAGTCCAGATTCATTTTTACTTTATTTGGAAATAATACTTCATCATTGTAAGCTAAAGGATCTTTCTGATTTTTCAGAAGATATTCTTCATCTCTGTATTTAATACTTGCTTCACAGGTAAGCCCGGGCCTGAGTTCCAAAACTTTTCTGTCTGCTCCGGTAAGCTTGTCATAATAGCCTTCAATATCCGGTCTGGGACCTACAAAACTCATTTCACCTTTTAAAATATTAAACAATTGTGGAAATTCATCCAGCTTAAATTTTCTGAAAATCTGCCCTGTTTTTGAACATGTTCTCTTCCGTTCATGAATTGTTTTAATTTTAAAAATGGTAAATGGCTTTCCATACTGCCCTATTCGGGTCTGAAAAAAAATTCCATTGGAAGATGTATCCAAACTTGCAATCACAAATAAAACAATCAGTACCGGCATAAGGAAGAGGATCAATATTGCCGCTAAGGCAAAATCAAAAACTACTTTCCAATATCTATACTGATTCATTCAATTCAGTGGTATTAAATTCCAAAGTAAGTATGAACTATTTTCGTTATTCTTTCTCTGTCATTATCTGACAGATTAGAACCTGAAGGAAGACATAATCCGTTATCAAAAAGTTTTTCAGACACATTCCCACCGTAATAAGGAGAATTTTCAAAAACCGGCTGTAAATGCATCGGCTTCCAAAGGGGTCTTGATTCTATATTGTCTTCTAAAAATGCAAGTCTTAAATCTTCTCTGTTTTTTCCTGTCATTTCCGGATCAATAATCACTGCAGACAACCAATGGTTTGAATAGAAATCATCTCCAGACTCTGAAAACACGGTTACTCCTTCAATATTTTTAAAAAGATCGACATAGAAGCTATGCATTGCTCTACGGGCAGCAATTCTATCATTAAGAACTTCCATCTGTCCTCTTCCTATTCCTGCTACAATATTACTCATTCTATAGTTGAAGCCAATCTGCGAATGCTGATAATGAGGAGCATTATCTCTAGCCTGTGTAGAAAGGAAAACGGTTTTATCTTTATCTTCCTGAGTATGACAAACCATCGCTCCTCCTCCGGAAGTGGTAATAATTTTATTTCCATTAAAACTTAAAATCCCAAAACGTCCGAATGTTCCGCATGCTTGTCCTTTATAAGTTGAACCAAGTGCTTCTGCTGCGTCTTCAATCACAGGAATCTGGAATTCCTGAGCAATAGCCATAATTTCATCCATTTTTGCAGGCATTCCGTAAAGGTGAACTACAATAATAGCTTTAGGCTTTGTTCCTTTCTGGATTCTGTCTTCAATAGCTTCTCTTAATGCTTTCGGGCATATATTCCATGTAACAGGTTCGCTATCCACAAAAACAGGTACTGCTCCACAATACGCAATTGGATTAGCTGAAGCAGAGAAAGTCATTGATTGGCAGATCACCTCATCACCATGTACAATTCCACATTCAACAAGAGCAAGGTGTAATGCTGCCGTACCTGCAGAAAGCGCAGCCACTTTTGCATTTCCTCCTAAAAACTGCTCCAGATCACTTTCAAATCCGTTAACATTAGGTCCCAATGGAGCTACCCAGTTTTCTTCAAATGCTTCGTTGATATATTTTTGTTCATTCCCTCCCATATGTGGTGAGGACAGCCAGATTTTAGTATTCATATTTTTGATTAGTAACTTGTTTATATAATATTTTTCTTGATAATTCTACCCGGATTTCCTACAACCACAGAATAATCAGGAATGTCGTTAATAATTACCGCACCGGCACCTACTACACACCATTTTCCTATTTTAATTCCCTGGATTACCGAAGCTCCTATTCCAATCTGAGAACCTTCTCCTACTTCTACTCCTCCGGCAAGTGCTGAATTGGGCGAAATATGAACAAAGTCTTCAACCACACAATCATGATCTACAGATGCATTGGTATTGATGATGCAGTGTTTTCCAATGGCAGTATCGGCATTAATTACAACGCCTCCCATAATTACTGTTCCCTCTTCTATTTTCACAGAATCAGAAATTATTGATTTTGGGTGTATTAAAGTACCCATCTCACTCTTAATCTGTTCTGCAATCTTTTTACGGATAAGATTATTTCCAATTGAAATAATAAGTTTTTCCTTATCATCCGGTAAATTATTCAAGACTGGAAATCCGTAGCATTCCTTTTTAGTGATATCCTGATCTATGAATGCCTTAATTTTTATGTTATTAGCAGCAGCAATATCTGCAATTACTTTTCCATGTCCACTTGCTCCAAATAAATACATAGCTATCAATTAATTTCCTTGAAATGGTTCTATGGTAACGTGTCCATCAGCAGACACTCCTTCTCTGATAAATACTTTCTTCGCGGTAAGAAAAAAGATTTTGAAATCTAAAATAAAAGAGATGTTTTCTACATACCACACGTCATAGTCAAATTTCTGATTCCATGATATTGCATTTCTTCCATTTACCTGTGCCCATCCTGTAATTCCGGGTCTCACTTCATGTCTTCGTGCCTGGTGCTCGTTATAAAGCGGCAAATATTGTACAAGAAGAGGTCTGGGACCGATAAGAGACATATCTCCTTTCAAAACATTGATCAACTGTGGAATTTCATCCAAGGATGTTTTGCGGACGAACGAACCTATTGCTGTTAGTCTTTCTGCATCTGATAAAAGGTTTCCGTTAGAATCCTTTTTATCATTCATTGTTTTAAACTTTATAATTTTAAATACTTTTCCGTTTTTCCCTGGTCTTAACTGGAAGAAAAAGGGTTTTCCATCATTAGCCAGGAATAATCCTATCATCACAACAAGGAAAATCGGAAGCAATAAGGTAATTCCCATCAGAGAAAATACAAAGTCAAAAATCCTCTTTAAATAATTTTTATACATTCTTAAAAGTTAGATCTGTTCGTCATAATACTTGGTGAGCTTCTACTCAATTCTTTTTGTTTTGCTGTATAACTAATACCAATAATTATTGAACTAAAGTACAAAAATTCCGGTATATTAAAAAGATTACAAGATGTCTGTACGAGCGTAAAATATTGCAAAAATAAAGCAAAAATAACTTTATAGTATATATTACTTTTGTTTATGTTCCAGAAAATAGAAGCATTTTGAAATACTGGCAAAAACTTTAGAAAATAAATAATTAACCCTAGAATACCGGTAGCCATTAAAAGTTCTAAAAAGATGTTATGCGGGTGAACTCCATCTTCAAATAATATTCTTCCTCCTAAGAAAGGGTTTGAATTAAAAATTTCAAGTGCTCCTCTATATAATGGCTCTCTGCTTGAGGTATCTCCCAGAGCAAGCCATTTGTACATTCTGTTGAAGCTTGTTATTTGTCCGTCTCCATATTGTTCATGGAGAAAAATAAGTCCTACAAACAACAAAAGTAATGTAATGGCATATAACAGATATTTCTTACTTCCCTTTAAAAGAACCATGTAAAAAGAGCTTACAGCAATAGCAATTAAAGGACTCCTCGCCATAGATTGAATCACATTAAAAAGTCCTAAAAAAAGACAGAAGAATAAAAAGTATGATTTATAATCTTTTCTACAAAATAAAAGAAGAAATAAAGAGATAATAAACAATGAAGCTCCTATATGACCATACATAATGTAGTAGGTAGTAAAAATATGATCCAAGTTGATATATCCATAGATATAATTGACAACAAGAAGACCACATAAAATAAAGAGACAGTATTTTGTAATACTTTTGAAATCTACTTTATTATAATTAATACATAACAATGCTGCACCAGGAAGGAGATTCATAAATAAGATTCTGAAGATATCCTCATTCTTTAACACTATTACATCCTGGTTAAACGAATAATTATTAAACGAATAGGTAAGCTTGATGATGTAAAAAATCCAAAATCCAACAAGACTTATCAATGAAATATTTCTAAAACTAATATTTCTCCTTTCCCTATAAATTATGAATACAGAAAATACAATAATAAAAATCCGATAGGGTATAGAAAAGTTCCTTGGATTCATTTCCAATGGCTTTGCAAAAGAAATAGCAACAGTATTTCCTACCATAACAGATAACAGGAATAGTTTATAAATGAAATTATTATTAATAGTAATTTTCAAAATAAATCCTAATATTTATATTTCAACTTATGTAAAATTATTTCTTTTGATTTTTGGAATGAACTAAAATAGCCTCCATATATTTTTTTCCTAATACCGGATACGTTCTGTTTTCAAAAATCCATTTTCTTCCTTTATCACCTATTTCAATCCTTTCTTCCGGGCTCATACTTGCATAATATAAGATGGCATTTTTAATATCCTCTGCAGAAGTACTGTTGATAAATTTACCGCAATCAGCTTCATTAATCATGGAAGGATATCCGGTATACGAAGCAATAATCGGTTTCGCAGCCAGCATATATTCCACCACTTTATTCATAGATTGTCCGTAGTCCCACACTTTTGAATCTTTAGTAGACAAGTACAGAATATCGCAAGCATCAAGAAAATATTTAACTTCACTTTGCTGGATTCTTTGTAAAAATGTCACATTGGAACAATCTTTTAGCTCTTCTTCATAGGATGCTCTAAGATCACCACTTCCAACAAGTACAAAATGGATATTACTGTTCTCCTTCATCATTTTTACAGTTTCAATAAAAGGTTCCAATGCATTGGTAACCCCCATACTTCCTGCGTAGCCAACAATAACCTTGCCGGATGGCATTATTTCTAAAAAGGGATTTTTTTCTTTTAGGAAATCTTCAGAGTAGTTTTCAGGATCAAATCCCAATGGAGAGCAATGAAAAGGTCTTTTATATCCCAGTAATTGTTCTACATGCAGATCTAATCTTGGCATTGTTCCTGCGACCAGATCGGCTTTTTTATACCCAAATTTTTCTATAAGCCCTATCAGTAAGACAAGGGGATGCCATTTGGAAAAACCTGCTTCTTCTGTCATAGTTAAAGGCCATATATCCCGGATTTCAAAAACCAGAAAACTCCCAAACTTCTTTTTGAGATAATAGCCATACATAATGGTAAAAATCGAAAGAGACGAAACAATAACCACATCAGGTTTTGTCATGTTGGAAAGTTTCATGGAGAAAAGCTTTCTTTCAAAATCAAACCAGGACAATATTCTGTCTATTGATGCTGTTTTGATATATTTCTTCGTTTTAATCCATCTTATGGCAACGCCATCCTGTTCTTCATCATTATAAATTTTGTCAGTTTCAGGACAATTGGTAAAATGATTTGAATCTGAGGTTATCATGAGGGTATTATTTCCCTGCCTTTTAAATTCTCTTGCCAAATAAAACAAACGTGAAGGAACTTTTGCATATTGAGGAGGTGAGGCATATTTGGAAATCAGCCAGGTGTTTTTATTCATTTTCATCACTGAAGTGTTGGTTTTTTAATAGGATCTATCAGGAAATCAAGCATGATTGCTTCATTCAAAATATTGCTGTTATTAAGGTTCTTGATTGTAAGGGCATCTTCAAGTCTACTGATGTCAGAGACAAAATCTTTTACTTTATTTTTATTTTCTAAAATATTTGATTGTATTCTTTCCCCCACACCGGCATTTACCCAATTCTGGGTAACGTCAAAGCCTCTTTTTAAACGGTTTTTAAGAATATAGCCTGGTACGTCTTTTTTCATCATTTCACGTAGAATCCATTTTCCATATCCATGTTTAATCTTAAGCAGATCCGGCAATGCCAGAGCAAACTCTACCAATCTATAGTCCATAAAAGGTAGTCTGCTTTCAATAGAAAAATACATTGAATTTCTATCTTCATATCTTAGCAATGAAGGAATACTGTATTTCTGAATATCTGAAATCTGTCTGTCTGATAAAGATGTGTTTTCAAACAGATTTAGAGAAATTTCCGGTAGGCAATCCAGGAATGAAGTATCTTTTCCTGTTGTTTTCAGATACCTGTTTTTCTCATTCCAATAGGTCTTTATTTGTTTTGTTTCAAATAGCAGCATAAGGGCTAATGAGTGAAAATATTGCAACCCCGGAAGGATTTCTTTTTTTTCTATTGCCTTTTTCAATGCTACTACAAAAAATTTCCTGTATCCTGCAAAAATTTCATCTCCACCCTGGCCTCCCAGTAAAACTTTAATATTTCTTTCTTTTACCTGTTTATAGACTTCATGTTGTGCAATAATACTTAATCCAAGAAATGGAGATTCCTGAGCCTCCATGGTTTGATCATAGATATTCCCCATTTCTTGTGCAGTGTAAGAATGATGAATATACTCAACGTTGATATTTTTATCTTTTGCAAATTTATTAATAACAGGTCCTTCTGATTTCGGGTGATCCGGAGCTCCATAGCTGAAAGCCATTAAATGATCTACTTCTTTCGCGGTAATTGCTGCTATAGACGATGAGTCTACCCCACCACTTAAAGAAATTGCCAAAGGAACATCACTCCTCAGACGTATTTTGGTTGAACTTTCCAACAGAGCTTTCCCTTGAGAAATCAGCTCATCTGAGCTTAATGACTCCAGTTCTTTTCTTTTTTTTGCAACCTCTTCTTCAAGAGAATACCATCTCTTTGTTTCTATTTTCAATTCTCCATCCAGTTTACATTTCATCAATGATCCTGGTAAAAGATATTTTACATTTTTGAAAGGGGTTCTGTCTTCGTATCCTTCAAAAAAACCGAATCTTATTCCACTGGAACAATACTCCAGATCTATCTCCGTATTTATCTGTTTTGCTACAGAGGCTATGGAAGAGGAGAACAATAGCTGACCATCAAAAAAAGTATATATTAATGGTTTAACTCCAAATCTGTCTCTTACCAGATAGAACTCTCCCTTAATTTTATCAAATAAACCAAAAACAAACATCCCGTTTAGTCTATCCAAACAGCCTTCGCCCCAGTATTCCCATGCTCTTAAAAGAACTTCAGTATCTCCTGTTGTTCTGAATGTAAAACCATTTGATATTAATTCTTCACGAATTTCCTGATAGTTATAGATTTCACCATTAAAAGTAATAGTATATCTATCATCATGAGAAATCATAGGCTGGTTAGAAGCTCCTGAAAGATCAATGATTGCTAACCTGGAGTGAGCTAAAGTTACTGACCATCCTTCATATTCTGTTTTTTCAACTCCATAGTAATCCGGCCCTCTTCTTCGTATGTAATTATGCAAATCACTTCCTTCTTCAAAATTGAGGTTTTGTGATCTTTTAAACTCTATTGCTCCTGTTATTCCGCACATATTAGTTTGATAAAACTTTTTGATAAAACGTTAATAATTTTTCAGACTGGCTTTCCCATGAAAAATTTTCATAAACTAGCTTTTGCCCCAGTTCGCCCATTTGTTTAGCTCTTTCTTTGTTAAGAATGAAATAATCAATAGCATCGGCTATTTCCTGAGGTTTTTGAGGATCTACAAAAATACAGCAGTCGCTCCCTTTCAATAAACTTCTCCAGTAAGGAAAGTCTGAGGCAATAAACGGAATTCCCGCAACCATATATTCAAACATTTTTATAGGCAGACTCACCAAAAATGTTGGAATGGGATGCAATGTAACCACACCTACTAACGAACGGTTATAAATATTATCTACTTCTTCAGAATTTACATATCCAAAATCATTAACTAGATGATAGTTCTTATGTTCCTTTATTTCTTTTTCCAGAATAGGCGAAGAATACATGCCTGCCAGATTCAGTTTGACCTTTGATTTTGTAAGCTCCAATGAATTCATCAAATCTTTAATTCCTCTTGTACCATCAATGGATCCCACATAACAAACTTCATTCTTTTTTTCATCCCAGGAAATGCTCTCCTGTTTCTTATCAGATAAGATGGGATAGTTATTGATATTTTCAGTTTGTTTGGCAAATTTTTTAAAATAACTTTCAATATGAGGAGTAGCTCCAATAACACCATCGATTCTTTTACAGGTATGGCGCTCAAATTTCTCATAAAAAAAAGAGATGATATTGGAAACCGGAGATTTTAAATAAGGTGAAACTAAAATTGTGTTTACAGTATCTTCGTGAGAATCAAAGATTACCTTCTTATTTAGTTTTTTAAGTTTGTTTGCTATCAAAAGAAGTTCGGGATCATGAAGATGAAATATGTCTGCATTGAGTTCCTTCGCTTTATTAAAAATTTCAGATGTAGTTTGTGTAATTCTTTTCAATCTCCCAGCTGGGGCACCTATATCTATAATTTCCACATAGTCTATCATTTCGTCACCCTTACTGTCAGCAACAACTAAGGTAACCCTAACATCCTTCATGGATGCCAGACTTTTGCACATCTTATGAAATATTCTGGAATCATTTCTTGGATGAACACTCGTAAGATGGCATATGTGGAATCTATATTTTTTACTCATTAATTGGTCTTTGGACTTAAAATTATTGTTCAGTATACAATTTTGGAATTTTATTCACAATTTTAATTACTCTTTCAAAATCGAGTCCTAAAGTATCCAGGTACCACCTGATATTCTGATATCGTGGAGCATTTTCTAGTTCTACAAGTTCTAAAGCTCTTTCTCTTGTTATTTGCCCTTCTCTGATCTGATTACTTCTGAACGTGTCATGCTCTGTAAATCCTGCTACAGTATAATATACATAATTATAAAAAGCAGCTGTACCATCACCAATTCTCCAGGTAGTGGTAGTATCAATTGCTTTTTCCCAACTATAATCATTTAAAAGAGTATTATCTACCTGCTCCTCATCCCATCTCCAATAATCAAAAATGTGGTAGTAATCCTGTTTTTCTGTGAAGCTGCGATAGTATTCACCAGACAGAGTATCCCAAAGGGAACTATTGAAATACCCAAGACTCTCCATCATCGCTCTGAATCTTTTAGAGTGATATCTCAACTGTTTCATAGCACCATGACTGTATACTCTTTTTTCTTCAAAGTCAGGTTCTATATCTAAAAATCCTGTTTTAAAGTGAGTTACTTCCAAAGGGTTCACTCCCCAAAGATTAAGATTGATCCCTGTTTGCTTTTTGATATCTTCCACATGTCTGAAGAAATGTTTATCTCCTGCTGTAAGCATTGCCATCATTCCTAGATGGGGTGATTTCAGCCATGCTTCAAGGTTCATCCTGATATTCTTTCTTTTCAATGAAATATCTGCGGCAACAATAATGTTTTCTACCCCAAGATCCGCACACATACGGCTGATATTTCTTCTGCCAAGATCTGTTACCATACCCCAATCATAGGTATAAGTAACAGGTTTCATTTCCAGCTCTTTCACAATAAGATGCAATCCATAGCAGCTATCTCTTCCTCCTGAAAAAGGAACAATACAATCCAGCTCCTTACCCTTTCTTCTGTAAGGTTCAACCAGTTTAAACAATTCTTCTTTTGGTTTCGGATTATTTCTTGGTTTATAGCTTTTACAATAATTACATACTCCTGCTTCATCAAATTTTATGAAAGGCATCGTCTCCGGGAGGATACATTTCGTACATCTTTTGATATTTAGCTTTTTATATTCAAGTAGATTTTCTTCGATAGTATTAAATTTAAACTCTGGAATTAAATCTTCAACTCTGCTCTTTTCGTCTGTAACAGATAGGTTTTCTTGTGAGACCGGAATGTCCAGAATTAGAGATTCTTCTTTGATCTGGGTAATATTTTCACATCCTATAATTCTTAATCCATAGCTTTCTGATGCAAAATAAGTTTTGTCCTCATTATATCCTACATATAAACTGCCATTATTAGAAAACAGAAGAAGCTTTCCTTTTTCCGGCAGGGCAAGAGCGCAGGCAATAACTCCCTGACATTCAGAAAGTATCTCTTTGGGAAGATCTTCTATTTTATTGTCTTTATGAGTAAGAAATTCTTCTGCAATCGCAACAATAACTTCAGAGTCAATTTTTAATTGTCTGCTAACGGATAATTTACTCCAGACTTCTTCTTCATTGACAATAATACCATTATGTATTGCGCATATATTTCCTCTGATTACGGGCTGATTATCACCTAAACCATTGGTAATTAACCTACTGTGCCCTAATACAATATTGTTATTATATGGTTTTACCTTATTCAGTAATTTCTCAATGCTATAATCTGCTCTGTTTACCTTATACTGGTTATTTTGGTAATAAATCAAACCACTGGAATCCACTCCTCTTTGTTCAGAATGCTTTACCAGGGTTTGAAATTTCTGTTTATTAATACTGGTGTTTGATACAACACCAAAAATTCCACACATTTGTTTTATTTTTTAAATCATTTTATTTTTTTATTAATCAGCTTTTTCTACAAATTCTAACTAATATATTTTTTGCATATTTAAATAATATTTTTGATATCTGTAAGTCTAATTACAAAATATATCATTTCAAAAAAATATATTTAAATAACATTTCTGATAAAGAATATCAACACCTTCGTTTTAAAGATTATTTTGGCTTGGCAGCAATAAAGTCAACTATTCTTTTACTAGCATT
>CBFQYI010000027.1:0-19430 GCA_965720825.1 uncultured Chryseobacterium sp.
CTGGAAACCCGAAACCCGCAACTCAATAACCCGAACCTCATCATTCATCATTCATAATTTATAATTTATAATTCCCCCTCCCCTAGCCCTGATAGTAATGGTTACCCCGCAGCTTGGGTTGGAGCGTGGGAGTGCGCGGGTGCGAGGAGTAGGAATGGATAGCAGGAGAAAGCTCCTGAAAATGTTGGAGAGTGTGAGAGTTTGAGAGTGCAGGAAGGAAAAGTAAAGATACAGACTCTATTTTCTACTATATATAATATATGATAAATAGAATAATTATTTCAGGAAGCACGATTAATCAAATAACCGCAGCTGCTGATCGCGAGTTCCTGTAAAGTTAGATGTTGAAAGTTTTGGAAACTCTTTGCCTTCAAAAAACTTCTTTCTGCCGATCTTAAAGGTGGTGTGAATCATTTCCGCTATATTACCCTCTCCTCTTTGTCGTTCAAAATATCTTTTATCGCCAAGTTTTCCACCTCTCATGGAGCGGATAAGATTTAAAACTTTTTGTGCCCTGTCTGGAAAATACGTTTCAATCCAATTCACAAAAACAGGCTCGACGGTATCATTTAGCCTTACGAGGGTATATCCGAATCCTAAGGCACCAGCATCCGAAATCGCTTTCAATATGTTTAAAGGCTCATCACTATTGAGCCCAGGGATAATGGGCGCCACCATTACATGTACGGGAATATTGTTTTCGGAAAGAATCTCAACTGCTTTTAATTTATTTTTCGCAGAGCTTGTTCTCGGCTCCATCTTTCGTCTCAGTTCTTCATTGATTGTTGGAATACTTAGAGAAACAGATACCAAATTCTGTTCTGCCATAGGTTTTAAAATATCGAGATCCCTCAACACTAATGCATTTTTTGTCAGAATATTGACAGGATGTCTGTAATCAAGACAGAGCTGCAGTAATCTTCTGGTAATTTCAAATTGTCTTTCGGCCGGCTGATAGCAGTCGGTATTTCCGGACAATAGAATCGGGGCGGCTTTATAGCCTCTTTTTTGAAAAAATTTCACCAGTAACTCGGGTGCATTTTTCTTTACCATGATTTTTCTTTCAAAATCAATTCCGGCGCTATAGCCCCAATATTCGTGGGTAGGTCTTGCAAAGCAATAAGAGCAGCCATGTTCACATCCCTGATAAGGATTCATAGAGTATTCCATTGGAAGGTCTTCGCTTTTAACCTGATTGACAATGGTTTTGGGAAATACTTCCGTGAAAGAGGTCTTCACAGTTTCGAAATCTTCATCTTCAGGCTCATAGGTATACCTATCGAAACGATTGACAACGTTTCGCTGAGCTCCCTGAGCTTTTATGAATTTTTCGTTTTGCATTCTGATGTAAAATTAGAATGGTATTTTTATATTATAATGAGTTTTAACATTAAAGTTTTCCACAAAAAAAATCCAACACTTTCAAAAGCGTTGGATTTAAACATAATTAAATATATTTTTTTACTACTTCACTGCGTAAAATTCCACTCCGTGTGTTTCGTCCTCGTGGTTCTTTTCATCAAAGTGTCTGTGATAGTCCGAATAGGAATCACTATATTTTTTATCTTTTTTTGTCAAAATTTTTTTAATGCTAATTAAACTTAATACTGCCAAAAGACCAACTCCCCCTGCCAGTAAAACTCCAACTTCTTTTTTCATATTTTCTTTGATTTATTATTGATACCATTGCAAAAAGTATACCTATTTTATTTTTTTAAATTATAAATTTTGTTAACATTAAACTTTATTTTTAGGGAAATTACAATCTGCTATTTTTCTTATATTTAGAAATTGCAATGGTTTAATTATTGTACTTAAAAATAAAAATATTATTATGGAAAATTCAGAGAATTTTGATAGAATGACAACTTTAAGCGAAGTTATGAAAACGCTTTCTGAAAGAGGAATACAAAGGGAATTTAGGATGAATGAGAATTGTGAAATGAAGTTTGAAAATTCGGATAAAATTTATCAGCCTGCTGAGTTGATCATTTTAAAAACGTATCGTTTCGAAGGGGACAGCAATCCAGATGATAATGCAGTACTTTATGTAGTAAAGGATAATGCAGGAAACCGAGGAATGATTATAGATTCATATGGTGCAGACAGCAATTATCCGGGAGAAGAGTTTGATAAATTTCTGAGAGATATTCCTGTATTGGAAAGTGATGAATTCAACTTCTAGCCAAATTCATTTTTTTGTATATTGATTTTTTAAGCCATTAAGTTTGTTTTTGTTAAACATTACCTTCTTTTATCATTGACAATGAATAAGCAGACGTAATGGTTTAAAGAATTATTCTTCAGATTTTTCTTTCTTCTTGAATATATTATTCAGAAAACCTTTCTTTTCTTTTTTCTCTGCTTCCGGTTGGGGAGTTTCTTTTTTATTTTTTATTTCCTGTTTTATTTCTTTTACTGACTGCTTCATATCTTTCACAGAAGAAACTGCCTCTTTCACCTTTTTCTCTGTCTTTTCTACATTTTTACCAATAAGGGTTTTCTTTAATCCCTGTTCAATTCCTCTCCAGAAAAGATTAAAGAAAGACTTTGTAGGGTCACGTTCTACATTTTCTACTGTAACTGCATCAGGGAAATTTCCTGAGTTTGATTTCAGGAAAACATTAGCAACCGCGGTTAAAAATCCTTTTTTCTCGTGGTTATTCTTATTTAATACGGCAATTTTTAAGTCTTTATGTTTAAGATTAAAGGTACCGTGTAATCCGGAAGGGTTTCCTTTAAAGCTAAAAAGCATTTCCTGAATAATTCCTGCAGTAGCTGTCACATGAAGATAAGGCCTGATAAAGGGATTGATTCCACTTGCGGGAAGATTGGACGTCTTGCCGGAAATTGCAAATCTATCATTCTGATCAGCCACATCAAAGTTCCAGTTGACAGAAAGTGGTGACAGGTTCATGAAAGAACAATTGATTTTAATGTCCACTTTTGTGGGTTTTCCTTTTATTTTGGCAGAATTCAGATTTTTAACGTTCATATTAAAATTACTGAAGGTCAGTTTTCCGGGTCCCATACTTTCCGGAGTATCTTCTTCGTATACCAGGACAGAATTTTTGAGATCAAGATTATGAATTGTCATCGGAATTTTAATGGAACGCAGCATTTTAGAATATAATGCTTTTATTTTTGGATCGTCTTTAGGAATTTTACTTCTGAAAATATTGGCATTTGCAGACTCAATGTCTACCTGCGAAGCATTAACCATTTTGTTGTGAGAAAACAGATCCCATTCTCCTTTTGCAGTAATTTGTCCGGCTTTTAAATCATACAGATCTCTCTCAACGGGTATCATTTTGATAAACTGAGCTCTCGAAACGAGAGGTTTCATTGCAAAATTGTTAATCTGTACCTTATTTTTATTCAACTTCAAAAGCCCAAGGCTCATATTGTAAAACTGCGTTTTATAAGCGAGGTTTCTGGTGGTAATATAATAGTCTTTCACTTTGAAGGACAGCCCTGGCTGATTGGGTTTAGGAGATAACTCAATATTATTTACCGTTGCATTAAGATCATGGAAAGTCAAAGGCTGTTTTCCTTTATCATACGTAATGTTTGAGTTTTTTAAAGATGTTTTTCTTATGATAACGGAATTAATAATCCCTGGTCCTGCAGATTTATCGGTTGTTTTTTCACCTGCTTTAAAGGTTCCGTTAACATCTTCTACGAGAAGATCTTTAAGATCCACATTCAGTTTTTTATTAATGAATTCCAGTTTATTGATATTAAAAGCAATATGATTTGTTTTTAACTCCGCCGCTGCTTTTCCTGTTACAGGATGCCCTGATGTCAATACAGCGTCCCAGATTTCTCCATTTGCAGGCTTCAATGCTAAACTTCTTACCGTAATATTCTGAGCATTGGAGTATTCAATATTCCTTCCTGCAATGGTAAAATCTTTGTATCCTATAGGAATGACCTGTTCAGAAGTTTCTTTATTAAACATCAACTGATTGATATTTACCGTAAGACTTCCGACTGACAGAAGATTATTTCCATCCGGTTTTGTGACCTTTACTATGGCATTATTCAGCTTTATATTTTTTAAATCAACTTCAAAATTTGATTTTTTTTCAGCTTTTGTAGCTTTTACTCCTGTATTATAGATTTTCAGAACAGGACTCTGGAAGTCTGCATTGGTGAGTGAAACTTTATTTTTATTTAAAATGATATCCGTAAAATCCATTTTGGGAACTACAAATTCAAATAACTGAGTTTTTTTAGGATAAAACTTTTTAAACTGAGCAAAAGAGAGCAGAGGAGTCAGGCTGAAATTCTCAACAGCCATCTGGCCGTTACTTGTATTTATACTGCTGATAGTTATTGCATATGTTTCCTCTGGGCGGAAAAAAAATTTCTCCCCTTTGATGCTGTATCTGTCAAAAACAATGGGCAGTTTGTTTTCTACAGACTCTTCCGTCATTTGTAAATTTTCTACAAACAGATCCAGCTGTTGTACAGATAGAAACTTCTGCTTTGTATGCCTGAAAACAGCAATTTTACCTTCGTCAATTCTTATATTTTCAAATGAAACCGTATTTCTTTTCTTTCCGGTTTTCCGGTCAATAGGTTTTGCAAGAATGATGTTTAAAACAGGTTTTGTCAGTAACAGATCTGACGAGCTGATTCTTTTATTAAAAACAGCATCATAGATTCCAAAACGGCTTATCTTCAAGGTATCAATAGTTCCCTGCAAGCCGATAACGTCTGTATTTTGCGGATCTTTACTGTTAATCGTGATTCCTGTTGCAAAGATATTTCCTGTTCCCAGATCAACATCCAGCGTTTTGTAAGAAACTTTATAGTTTGTATTTTTTTTGATGTATTCCGGAAGTTGGGTTTTGAGCCATAGATTCAGTCCGAAATTCGCAGCAAGAAGAATTCCTGCCAGGATTCCGAAACTTATTAATAGCCTTTTAACCCATTTTTTCATATTTTGTGATTTGATTCTTTTCTATTATATAGATCAGTTCTTTATTTCAAGTTCTATTACATACCCTTCATGTCCTCTTACATTGATAAAATTACCTCCTTCAAATCCAAGATACTGACCTTTAATTCCAGTAAGCCTTCCTGTAAACTCAGGTTTTTTATCTAATGTAAATGATGAAACTTTTTCCGGTTTTTCAAAAGGATAGTCAAACATCCACAGTTCTTCTCCTTCGCTATAAAATTTCTGGAAGTCGTCAGGAAAATATTCTTTTATCTTTTGTCGGAAATCAGCGAGATCTACTTCACCTTCAAAATCATCCTGCAACATCTTTCTCCAGTTGGTTTTATCCGCCAGATGTTCTTTTAAAGCAACCTCTATCATTCCTGCTTCATAACGGTTCTCTGTTCTTGCGATGGGTAATGCAAAAGTTGCACCCTGATCAATCCATCTTGTAGGAATCTGTGTATTTCTGGTCACTCCTACTTTTACATCGCCTGTATAGGCAAGATAAACAGTGTGTGGCTGCAGCTGAATTTGTTTTTCAATTTCAAGATCACGTTCTGCAACACCCAAATGTGCTGTAGAAAGCTCGGGACGGATAATCGTATCACTAGCATATGGGCTTTCAAAAAAGCAGCTTTTGCAGAATCCCATTCTGTAAATAGGCTTATTCAGTCCGCAATTTACACATTGAAATCCGGTATGTTTGATGCTTAACTCCTTCCCAAACAGCTCATTCATATGGATCAGATCTCCAGAAAGATTGAAGTAGTATTGGATTGGCTTAGCATCGACGCTTGTCATCTTTAAAATTTGCCCTTGAAACTGCATATTATATTTATATTACTTTTTTAAGTAAATTTAATGATTATATTTTTCAAAAAGTAAAATTTATATTTTTGTACTCATAAAAAATACAAATGGTTTATCTTGTAACAGGCGGTAGTGGGTTCATCGGTTCCCATTTAGTTGAACGATTATTAAGAAATGGACATTCTGTCATAAACATTGACAATTTTGATGATTTCTATGACTATCAGGTAAAAATTAAAAATACTTTAGAGTCAATCGGTAAAAATTCGGATTTTGAATTCTCTGGTAAAGAGACGGATATTCCGCGTTTGATTTCCCTCACTCATTCTGACGAATATTCCCTCTATTGGCAGGACATCCGTGATAAAAAAGGTCTTGAAAACATCTTTAAAAATCATCATATTGATATGGCAATTCACCTGGCAGCACTTGCCGGAGTACGGCCCTCTATTGAACGTCCTCTTGAATACGAAGAAGTGAATGTACGCGGTACAATGAATCTTTGGGAACTGTGTAAGGATTTTAATATCAAAAAATTCATTTGCGCATCTTCTTCAAGTGTTTACGGAAACAATGAAAAAATTCCTTTTGCAGAAACAGACAATGTTGACAATCCTATCTCACCTTATGCGGCAACCAAGAAAAGCGGAGAGGTTATAGGACATGTTTACCATAATCTATACCATATAGATATGATCCAGCTTAGATTCTTTACGGTATATGGACCAAGGCAAAGGCCTGACCTGGCGATACACAAGTTTACAAAACTTATTTCGGAGAACCGGGAGATTCCTTTCTATGGTGACGGAAATACTGCCAGAGACTATACTTATATAGATGACATTATTGATGGAATTACCAAATCTATCCTTTATCTGGAAAACAATTCCGGGGTTTATGAAATTCTGAATCTGGGAGAAAACCAGGTAATCACTTTATCTGAGATGGTAGCCACTATAGAAATGGCACTTGGAAAAAGTGCTATCAGAAAAATTCTGCCAATGCAACCTGGTGATGTCACAAAAACGAATGCCGATATTACCAAAGCAAAGGATTTAATAGGGTATAAACCTGCCACAGACTTCCAAAATGGCATAAAAAAATTTGTGGAATGGTTTTTGAGAAAACGACAATAAGTAAATTGCTGACACAGCTGCCAGTCTGTTTGTGACAGTCATTTATAAGAAAATATTATAAAAAGAATTGAAAATCAAGTATAAAAAAGTTCATTATACAACCTATTTTTATACTTTTGCAAAAAATTAGAAAATTATGTACTGGACATTAGAATTAGCTTCATATTTAAGTGACGCACCTTGGCCAATGACAAAAGCAGAGCTTATCGACTACGCAATCAGAACTGGTGCACCTATGGAAGTAGTAGAAAACCTTCAGGCAATTGAAGACGAAGGAGAAATTTATGAATCTATCGAAGAGGTATGGAGTGACTATCCTACTGACGAGGATTTCCTTTGGAACGAGGACGAATATTAATAAAGCGATAAGCTTTAGGCTGCTTGCTTAGAGCTTTTTTGCCCTTTTTATATATTAATTTACACGATAAGTGTTATTTAAAACGCTTAAAGCATTTTGCATTAAGCATAAAGCAAAAAATTTATGAGTTTTTTAAACAAAGTTCTTAAAGGGTTTTTGGGAGACAAGAAAGCGCAGGACCTAAAAGAAGTAAAAAAAGTTGTAACAAAAATCAGAGCTGTAGAACCTAACATTCAACAATTGTCGGATGATGGGTTGAGACAAAAAACTGCTGAGTTTAAAGAGAATATAAAATCTGCAACCAGTAAGATTACAGCTCAAATAGAACAGATAAAAGAGCAGATAAAAAATTCAACCAATGTTGATGAAAAAGAAGCTCTTTTCACAAAAATTGAGGCTCTAAAGAAAGAATCATACGAAATTGAAGAGAAAGTTCTTGTTCAGGTTCTTCCCGAAGCTTTTGCATTGATTAAAGAAACGGCAAGAAGATGGGCTCAGAATGGAGAAATCCGTGTAACAGCTAGTGACTGGGATAGAGAACTTGCTACTACAGGAAAAGATTTCGTTAGTATTCAAGGAGACACAGCTGTTTGGAAAAACTCATGGGACGCTGCCGGAACTCCTGTAGTTTGGGATATGGTCCACTATGATGTTCAGTTTATCGGAGGGGTTATTCTTCACAGTGGTAAAATTGCCGAGATGGCAACCGGTGAAGGTAAAACTTTGGTAGGAACATTACCTATTTACTTAAATTCACTTCCGGAGAGAGGAGTACACGTTGTAACCGTGAACGACTATCTTGCAAAAAGAGACTCCGCTTGGATGGGTCCTCTTTATCAGTTCCATGGAATGTCTATCGATTGTATCGATAACCACCAGCCGAACTCAGACGGAAGAAGAAAAGCATACAACTCAGATATTACTTACGGAACGAACAATGAGTTTGGTTTCGATTATCTGAGAGATAACATGGTGACATCACCTTCAGAATTGGTACAAAGAGAATTAAACTTTGCGATCGTGGATGAAGTTGACTCTGTATTGGTAGATGATGCAAGAACACCATTGATCATCTCTGGTCCGGTTCCTCAGGGAGACAGACAGGAGTTCGATGTTCTTAAACCTTCTATCGACAGAATTGTTGAAGTACAAAAGAAAACCGTTTCTGCAATTTTCAATGAAGCGAAAAAATTAATCGCTGCAGGAAATACAAAAGAAGGAGGTTTCAAATTACTTCAGGCCTACAGAGGTCTTCCAAAAAACAGACAATTAATCAAATTCTTATCGGAAAGCGGAAACAGAGCATTGCTTCAGAAAGTTGAAGCGCAATACATGCAGGACAACAACCGTGATATGCCGATTGTAGATAAGGATCTTTACTTCGTTATCGAGGAGAAAAACAATCAGGTAGACCTTACAGACAAAGGTGTTGAATACATGTCTCAGGGGAACTCTGATCCTAACTTCTTCGTACTTCCGGATATTGGAACTGAGATTGCTGAAGTAGAAGCTAAAAACCTTTCTAAAGAAGAAGAGTTTGAAGCAAAAGAAAGACTTTTCTCTGATTTTGCTGAAAAATCTGAGCGTGTTCACACGATGAGCCAACTATTGAAAGCATACACATTATTTGAAAAAGATGATGAGTATGTCGTGATTGATGGTGAAGTTAAAATCGTTGATGAGCAGACAGGTCGTATTATGGAAGGACGTCGTTATTCAGACGGTCTTCACCAGGCGATCGAAGCGAAAGAGAATGTAAAAATTGAGGCCGCTACTCAAACTTTTGCAACCATCACGCTTCAGAACTACTTCCGTATGTACAACAAACTTGCGGGAATGACAGGTACTGCTGAAACTGAAGCTGGTGAGCTTTGGGAAATCTATAAATTAGATGTGGTGGTAATTCCTACCAACCGTCCTATTTTAAGAAATGATAAACAAGACTTGGTTTTCAAAACTAACAGAGAAAAATATAATGCTGTAATAGAGGAAATTGAAAAATTAACGGCAGCAAAAAGACCTGTTCTAGTAGGTACTACTTCTGTTGAAATTTCTCAATTATTATCAAAAGCACTTCAGTTAAGAAAAATCCCACACCAGGTATTGAACGCGAAACTTCACAAGAAGGAAGCAGAAATTGTAGCTGGAGCAGGACAGCCGGGAGTTGTAACCATTGCAACCAACATGGCAGGTCGTGGTACCGACATTAAGCTTTCTAAAGAAGTAAAAGATGCAGGAGGTTTAGCCATCATCGGTACAGAAAGACACGATTCCAGACGTGTTGACAGACAGTTAAGAGGTAGAGCGGGACGTCAGGGAGATCCGGGAAGTTCTCAGTTCTATGTATCTCTTGAAGATAACTTAATGCGTTTGTTCGGTTCTGAGAGAATCGCTAAAATGATGGACAGAATGGGTCATAAAGAAGGAGAAGTAATTCAGCACTCTATGATCAGTAAGTCTATTGAAAGAGCTCAGAAAAAAGTGGAAGAAAATAACTTCGGAACAAGAAAGAGACTTCTTGAGTATGATGACGTAATGAATAAACAACGTGACGTAATCTACAAGAGAAGAAAGAATGCTCTATTCGGAGACCACTTGAAATACGATATCACAAATATGATTTTCGATGTTGCCAATTCTATCGTTGCGAAAGGAAAAGCTTCAGGAAATTATAAAGATTTTGAGTACGAAATCATTAAAACATTCACAATGGAATCTCCGGTTTCTCAAAGTGATTTTAATAATAAAAATGTTCAGGATCTGACGAATATCTTATTCAAAGCAGCTCAGGAAGACTACAAAATGAAGCTGAACCTATTGAAGGAAAAATCATTCCCAATCATTGAGAATGTATACCAAAATCAAGGTTCAATGTTCAAAATGATCCAGGTTCCTTTCACAGACGGACACAAAACAATGACAATTGTAGCTGATCTTAAAGAGGCTTACGATACTCAGTGTGAAAGTTTAGTGAACGATTTTGAAAAGAATATCACTTTATCAATTATTGATGAAAACTGGAAGCTTCACCTTCGTGAAATGGACGACTTAAGAAGATCTTCACAAGGAGCTGTTTACGAGCAGAAAGATCCATTGGTAATTTACAAGCAGGAATCTTTCCACTTATTCAGTGAAATGATCGATAAATTAAACAAAGAAATTATTTCTTTCTTATACAAAGGAGAAATTCCGGCTTAAGAAAAATTTAATAAAATCATACAAAAACCGCTCTGGCATTGGCCATAGCGGTTTTTTGTTATTCAGTATATAATAATTTTATGATAAATATCAATCTTATTATTTATTTAGAACAGTTAAAAATAATATATTTGCAGAAAATTTGACTTTCATGAAAAATGTACTGATCTGTGCTTCCGCACTGGGAACAATGCTGGTTTCTGCCCAAAAAAAAGACACCATCAAATCCAACGATATTGAAGAAGTAGTTGTTAGTGGAAGATATTATCAGAAGTATAAACTGAATGAAGTTTCAGGTTCATTGAGAATTCAGACTCCGATTCTTGAGCTTCCTCAGAATGTACAGTCTGTGAGTTCTCAGGTTCTTGCTGATCAGATGACCCTGAACATGTCAGAAGGTATTGTTCGTAACGTAAGTGGCGCAAGAAAAGTGGAACACTGGGATAATGTATATTCCAATGTATTCATGAGAGGAGCCAGTATTTCTACTTTTATGAATGGAATGAATGTTTCTTCTACCTGGGGACCAATTAACCCTGACGCGTCTATCATAGACAGAATAGAATTTGTAAAAGGTCCAGCCGGATTTATGGGTTCTATGGGAGATCCAGCCGGGTTTTATAATGTAGTGACAAAAAAACCTACCGGAAAATTTGCCAACAGTGTGCGTTTCACAACGGGAAGCTATAATCTTTTCAGAGGTGAAGCTGATCTTGACGGAGTTCTTGTAAAAGACGGGGTTTTAGACTACCGTATCAATTTAATGGGAAGCTCTAATAATTCCTGGGTAGAAAATGATAAAACAAGCAAAATCATTGTTGCCCCTTCCATTACTTTCAGACCTACAAAAACCACTACATTTACCGCACAATACAACTACCAATACTTAAAATTCAACCAGCCAGGAGCTTATCTGATGTCTAACGACGGATACGCTTCACTGAATGTACATACCAATTTTAATGACCCGAACTTCAAGAAAACTGAAGTAAAAGATCAGAGTCTGTTCTTAAGTTTAGACCAGAAGCTTTTCAAAGACTGGGTTTGGAGTACTCAATATGCTTATATGGACCTGAACTATGATGGAGGTTCATGGTGGGGAACATTTGATCCTGGTAATAAAAATGTTTTAAACAGAACATTAAGCAACTGGCAGGCAAAAGGAAAAAATCATATTTTCCAGACGTATGTGAGAGGAACCCTTAATACAGGGAATATTGTTCATAAAATAATCGCAGGATTTGATTACGGAGACAGAAAATACACTGCTGACTTTTCTTCTTATTCAAAAATTGTAGATGGCAAAGAAACCTTACTATTCCCAATTGACATTTATAATGTGAATTATGGGGTAGATCCTTCAAAACTTCCATCTTCTGATTTTTATACATTAAACACTTCTGCTCCATTTTATAATGATCAGGGCGTAAAATATACTTCTTATTACGCTCAGGATCAGATTGAAATGTTCAATAATAAATTGAGATTAACATTAGCAGGAAGATACACAAGCGGTAAAACTTATTCCGCATATCCTAATCTAAGCCCTGGTACTCCTATTGTACCTGATACAGCTGGTGAGTTTACACCAAGAGTTGGAGTGAGTTATTCTATTAATGAAAACTTCTCTGCTTACGGTATCTATGACAAAACCTTCGTACCACAATCCGGAACAGGAATTAACAAAACCAAAATTACAGATCCTTTCAGAGGGCAGAATATTGAATTCGGATTGAAAAAAGACTGGTTCGGAGGAAAATGGAACTCTACTTTTGCAGTATACGAAATCAGAAGACAAAATATTCTTGTTGCAGGACCTAAAGAACAAAATGAAGGACAGCCTTTCCAGGTTGCTACAGGTAAGCAGAGAGCAAGAGGTTTTGAAACCGATATCAAAGGAGAAATCATCAAAGGGTTGAATATTATCATCAACTATGCTTATACAGATGCAAAAACCGTTAAAGACACAGATCCTACAAGAATTGGTATCCAGTCTCCGGGGAATGCAAAAAATGTACAAAATACCTGGATCAACTATAGATTTGAAAATGGACTTATGAAAGGGTTCGGTATTTCAGCCGGTTATCAGTATCAGGGAGGAAGACAATCCTGGTATGGAGTAAGTGCCACAAAAGATCAGAGTCTTCCGGATTATTTTGATACCAACTTCGGGGTTTCCTATGTTGCTAAGAAATTCGATGTCAATTTAATGTTGAATAATGTCCTTAACAGAAAATTGTACAGTGGTTACAGAGGAGATGCCGGCGAATATGCATGGATCTACAATGCTCCGCGTAACTGGAGATTATCAATAGGATATAAATTTTAAAAAATCAAAGGTTAGCCCCTCTCGGGGTTAACTTTTTGCTATGAGAAAAAAGCATCACCATAAAAAGAAAGCTCCGTCAAAAAAATGGTCCGCAAAACTACATTTGTGGTTTGGTTTATCTGTTGGTTTCATTGTATTTATAGTCTCTCTTTCGGGGACTTTATATGTTTTTAAGGATGAGATACAGAATAGCCTGCGCAAAGAAGCCATTTATCTGAAAAAAGATGATATAGGACCCAAACCTTTATCTATTAATCTGCTTCATGAAAAAGTATCGCTGGTACTTGATGAAAAGTATCCAGTAAGTGCCGTAGAAATCCCTTTGGATAAAACCAAATCCTACCAGTTTCAGTATTATGAAAAAAGTAAAAAAGGATGGAATTATTTCCAGCAGGTACTCATCAATAAGCAGGTCTATATCAATCAATACAACGGGCAAATTCTTGCAGTTTATGACGAAAAATATGATGTATTCAATATTTTGAAATATATACACTGGGGACTTTTGCTTAATTCAGAATGGGGACCATATACTGTAGGAATTCCAACCGTTCTTTTTATCATTATGCTGATCACTGGAATTATTTTATGGTGGCCTAAAAATAAAAATGCCAGAACAGGACGTTTCTGGTTCAACTGGGAAAATGTAAAAAACTGGAAACGTAAAAACTACGATCTTCATAATATCTTAGGATTCTATGCCTCATTTATTGCATTGCTATTAAGTGTTACAGGCCTGTATTTCGCTTATCCTTATGTAAAAAATACGTTCACTTTCGCCCTATCCGGCTCATGGGAGCTTCCAAAGGAAAAAGAAAGAAAATCTCCGGACTCTCTGATGGCTAAAAATGAAGCTGTTTTTGATCTGGCCGCAGCCCAGACTAAAAAACTGTATGCAAAATCATCCAGCTTCAGAATTAATCTAAACGGAAAGAATAAAAAAGGAAAAGAGCTGAAAAACCTTCCGGTAACGGTTTATGGAATGGATGGCAGATATAGTGAAAGAAACATCCTGACATTCGACAAGTACTCCGGAAAACTGCTGGCCAACAAACCTCATCACAATCTCAGTACCGCCGAAAAATACTCCAACGCTAATTATGATATCCATACCGGATCCTACTTCGGAATCATTGGAAAAATCATCTGGTTTATGGCAGGTCTCACATGTACATCACTCCCTGTAACCGGATTCCTTGTTTGGTGGGGAAAAAGAAAGAAAAAAGGAAAGAAAATATAATGAAAAAAGCGCTTTTATCAGCTGCCTGCTTAGGAACTACTACCGTTTTTGCTCAGGTAAAAGATACCCTACAAACTAAAAATGTAGACGAGGTTGTCATGACTGCCTCCAGAAAAAAGGAAAACATCAAAGAAGTTCCAAGCTCAATCACCGTGGTAGGAGAAAAACAGATCCAGTCTCAGCTGACTGTTAACTCAGATATTACAAGCATTCTGCAATATACCGTTCCCAGTTTAGGAACCAATTCCGGGCAGACTTCCAATTCCGGACAGACGTTAAGAGGTCGCCAGGTTCTGGTTTTGATTGACGGTATTCCACAGTCTACCCCACTTCGTAATGGAGCAAGAGATTTAAGGACTATCGACCCTTCAGCCATCGAAAGAATCGAGGTGATCAAAGGGGCATCTTCCATCTATGGTAACGGTGCAGACGGAGGGATCATCAATTATATTACGAAAAGAAACAAATCAGATAAAAAGATCTCCGGAATTTCACAGATCGGTCTTACAGGACAGCCTTATGGCGGTACTTTAGGAGTAAGAGCCAGCCAGCTTTTAACCGGAAAGATCAAGAAGTTTGACTATACTCTTTCATTAGCCTACGAAAGAACAGGATATACAAAAGACGGAGATGGTGTTTTGATAAGCCCAACTTACAGTATTGCGAAGATGGACAACTACAACGGTTTGCTGAAAGTAGGGTATGACATCAACGAAAATCAAAGAATTGAAGCATCTTACATTGGTTATTCTTCAAGATCAGACCTGAATGTAGGATTAAAAACCGGAAAATACGGCATCACGCCAACCATTGGTGAAGGAATTGGAAAAGGATTGGAAACTACTCCTCAGGGAACTCCGAAAAACCACAATATCCGGGTGAGCTATGACAATAAGAACCTCTTTGCAGGAACTTCTTTGAATATTAACCTTTACTATCAGGATTTTAAAACCGTTTACGGATATAGTGACACCTTTTTCAATGGCGGACAGTCTAATGTCATTTCAAAAAAAGCAGGAGCGAGATTCAATTTTGATACCCAGCTTTGGAATTCAGCCAACTCTCAGGGAGAAATCATCTATGGAGCTGATATTCTGAATGATGAAACGGTACAAAAGCTTGAAGACGGACGTTTCTGGACTCCGAATATGAACATGACCAATATTGCGCCTTTCGTATTGGCGAAAATTGATCTTTTTAAAAAATTAACCATCAAAGGAGGACTTCGTTACGAAAACATCAAAGTAAATGTAGACGATTTCAATACACTTTCTACCCTTAAAAGTGACGGAACTTTCACGAAAAGTATTCCTGTAGCAGGTGGAAAACTTAATTATAATGCACTGGTAGGAAATATTGGTATCCGTTATAATATTGAACCTTATATCAACCTTTTCGGAAGCTTTTCTCAAGCCTACTCTATCAATGAATTAGGAAGAATCTTAAGAACCTCAACTTCCGAAACCATCAAAAGCCTGGAAACAAAACCAATTATCGTTAACAATTACGAATTGGGAGCAACAGGACAACTTTCCAGCTGGTTGAACTATGAATTAACTTCTTATGTGAGTACCTCTAAACTGGGAGCATCATTCGTACAAAGCCCGGACAGAGCATTAATGATTCAGAGATCTCCTGAGATTGTATATGGAGTGGAAGGATTTTTACACTTTACGCCAACAAAATGGATTCAGTTCGGTGGAAGCTACAGCTGGATGGAAGGAATTACCTCTGTAAAAGATGACGGTGATTATTCTACCAAGATCAACAACAGCAGAATTTCTGCGCCTAAAGTATTGGCTTATGTTCAGGCAAGACCTGTTCCTGCTCTATCCGTTGGTCTTGATATGCTTCACTCTTTCCAGCAAAACAGATTCGAGCCTAATGCTAAAACAGGATTGTATGCCTATGGTGAAGGATATGTACCAGAATATACTGTCTTTAACTTCAAGTCAAGTTATGAAGTTAACAACAACTGGAGACTGTCATTAGGTGTTGAAAACATTTTTAACAAAGTATATCAACCCGCTATTTCATGGTGGACTGCAAGAGATAGTGACTTCACGAATGCTCTTGGATTGAGAGGAACATTCATGATCGAATACAAATTTTAATTAATCTAAATAAAAAGTAAAACATATCTTTGCTTTACTTTTTACTGTTATATGAAGAAAAACCATCATCATAAAAAGAAACCGGGCTTTATCAAAAAATGGTCAGCTAAGCTGCACCTTTGGTTTGGATTGGGAATAGGATTTCTGATCTTTATTATCTCTATTACCGGAGCATTATACGTATTTAAGGATGAGGTGGAAAACATGACCCGAAAGGATGTCATCTACCACCATGAGCAAAATATTGAGCAGAAACGGGTTCTTCCTATCAGAGTGATGGAAAAGGCTGTCGCGCAACAGGTAAAAGAGAAATATCCTATCCACTGGGTAAACGTTCCTATTGACAAGACGCAGTCTTATATGTTCTTCTGGTATGAACATAATACGGATGCCTGGAATTATTTTGATGAATTTCCTATCTACAAACAGGCTTATGTAAACCCATACACAGGAAAAGTACTGAGAGTGTATGATGAGAAAAACGGATTCTTCAATATCGTAAAAATGATCCACTGGAGCTACCTGTTGAAGCAAGACTGGGGAACGTATGTAGTGGGAATACCTGTTATCATCTTTATCATTATGCTGATCTCCGGAATTATTCTCTGGTGGCCAAAGAACAAAGCCGCAAGAAAACAGCGTTTTGCCTTCAAATGGAAAAACATCAAAAGCTGGAAGCGAAAGAACTACGATCTTCATAATGTCTTAGGATTTTACGCCTCTATTTTTGCTTTAATCTTCTCAATTACAGGTCTTTTCTATGCATTTTTTGTAGTGCAGGCAATGATCTATGTGATATTTTCTGGTGGAGAAACCAAGTATCCTGACTTCTCCCACATTAAAACAAAAGCTCCTATTGAGCTGAGAACAGAAGGAACACTCGATAAAATCATTAATACCGTACAGACAAAATATCCGGATTCCTATGGTTTTGCTATAGATTTAGGACACCCACACATGGATGATCACGAGCACCCTAACTTTGAGGTGTACGTAAAACATCTTTCTTATTCTTACCATAAAAGCAGCAGCTTAATCTTTGATGAAAACTCTGGAGAACTATTACACACTCATGATCCGAAAGATAAAAACTTTGGTGAAAAGGTTGTGAGCGCCAATTATGATATTCACGTAGGAGCTATTTTAGGACTTCCTACCAAGATTATTGCTTTTATTGTAAGTATTATCTGCGCTTCTCTTCCGGTTACCGGATTTATGATCTGGTGGGGAAGAAAAAAGAAAAAACCAATAAAAACAGCTTAAAGTATTAAATAAAACCTACTTAATAATCCATTAATACAATCTTTTTTATAATTTTAGCCCTTAGAATTTAATAATAGAAATGTCATTAATAGATTTATCAAAACAAGTAGCCCTTGGAGTTGACATCGGCGGAACCAATACTAAATTCGGAATCGTAAATCACCGTGGTGAAGTTCTGGATAAAGGAAATCTGAGAACTGATGCCTATGACAAAGTGGAAGATTTCATCGATGCTTTATATGAACATGTTCGTCCAATGATGGAAAAGTATGGTACTGAAGCACACTTTGACGGAATCGGAGTAGGCGCACCGAACGCCAACTATTACAAAGGAACCATAGAACTTGCCCCTAATCTTCCATGGAAAGGCGTTATCCCTTTTGCTGAGCTGATGACGGCAAAATTCAATCTCCCTTGTACAGTAACCAATGATGCCAATGCTGCAGCACTAGGAGAAATGCTTTTCGGAGCTGCCAGAGGAATGAAGGATTTCATCATGATTACCCTGGGAACAGGAGTAGGCAGCGGAATCATCGCTAACGGAAGCTTAATCTATGGACATGACGGGTTTGCCGGAGAATTGGGACATACGATTGTAAAACCAGGAGGGAGAAAACACTGGAGCACAGGTTCTGAAGGAAGTCTGGAAGCTTATGCTTCTGCTACAGGAATTACCATTACAGCAAAGAAAATGAGAGCGGAGTTCCCGGAATCTATGTTGAACCAATATCCCGAAGACGAAATCAATTCTAAAACAGTATACGAATGTGCTATCAAAGAAGACCCAATTGCGATTGAAGTTTTCAGATATACAGGTCAGAAACTAGGTGAAGCAATAGCTAATTTTGTAATGTTCTCTTCCCCTGAAGCTATTCTTCTTTTCGGAGGGGTAATTAAAGCTGGAGATTTTATTTTAAAGCCTGCCAAGCTTCATATGGAAAGAAACCTTCTTCCTATCTTTAGAAATAAAGTAAAACTGGTATTCAGTGAACTTGACGAAGCAGATGCTGCAATTCTTGGAGCGAGTGCTTTGGTTTGGGAAAAATAACTGAAAGTCTTTTAAATAATATAGAGCATCCTTTTTAGGGTGCTTTCTTTTTTCCCGCAGATTACGCAGATTTTCACAAATGATTGCGTTGTAGTTTTCTTGTGTTTATTTGTGAAAGAATTAGTGTTATTTGTGTTTAAATTTAAGATGCTTCGACTAAGCTCAGCATGACATTGCTAATACTCACTGCTCTAAAATAATTTGCGGACAATAATTGCGAGAATTTGCATTCTTATTTCCCTTGTGCTATTCGTGAAAACATTAGTGTTATTTGTGTTTAAAATCATTTGCTACATCTATCATTGTAATTTGAGTTTACGACGTAAAAGCATGTCCAAATGAAAAAGTTTTTCATATTTTTGATTGGTCTTTTCCTGATCCGGAAAAGATAATAAAACAATATAATTACCCAAAATGGACAACAATAATTTAGAACAGATTACTTTCGGAGGCGGATGTTTCTGGTGTGTGGAAAGCTGTTTCAATATGCTTAAAGGAGTACAATCTGCTATTTCAGGATATTCCGGCGGACATAAAGATAACCCTACTTATCAGGAAGTTTGCACTGGAGAGACAGGACATGCAGAAGTGGTTCAAATCACATATGATCCAACTGTTATTTCTTATGAGCAATTGATGGATGTATTTTTCTTTTTACATGATCCTACTCAACTTAACAGACAGGGGAATGATATCGGAACCCAATACCGTTCTGTAATTTATTATAAAGATGATGCTGAGAAAGCAAAGGCTGAGGAAGCTATCAAAGTATCTCAGGAATCAGGAAGATGGACAGGTACCTACATGACGGAATTAACGAAATTCGACAAATTCTGGCCGGCAGAGCAATATCATCAGGGATATTATAACGAAAACCCGACACAGCCTTACTGTAGCGCCGTGGTAGGCCCAAAAATTCAGAAGTTTAAAAAATATTTTGGGGAATTGGGAATGCTGACTGCAGAATAATACAGAGCGAAGAG
>CBFQYI010000028.1:0-18855 GCA_965720825.1 uncultured Chryseobacterium sp.
CGGCCATCAATGCCTTCCTCTTTTTCAGAAGATATTTTACAACATCACCATTCACCGGTTTTCCTTTAGTGTATTGCTTTAGAGAATCTGAAATCTTACGTTTCAGATTTTCAGTTTTTTGTTCAAGGTGTTTTGTAATTTTTTTTGTGTAAATGATTTTGAGAGAATCTCTGCTCTGTTTTTCGTTATGAACAAGCTTTTCGATATCTCTTCCTATTTCGCTTACATCTCTTCCACCTGCTTTTTTATAATTTTCTTTGTCTTCTTTTGTTTTGGATTCTATAATTCCTGCATGAATAAGCTCTTTGGATAATCCTTTTCTCTGCTGGTGATATATTGAGTCTATCTTCAGATCAATTTCCGACGTTCCGGACTGGAAAGCAATCATATCAGAAGGTGCTTTTACCGCATTGTTTGCTATCTTTCCTGAAGAAGGAGTATTTTCTTCCTGTTCCGAACTACTTTTATCTGAAGGTAATGTAATTTTTAAAATGATAGCAGCAATAATGACCGCCCAAAATACTCTTCGAAAATTTCTGGTTCCTGCACTTTCCTTTTTGCCTCCTGCGCCACCAAACAATCCTTCCAACCAGGTAAATTTACCCAATCTATCTCCTCTGGAAGTACCCATTACATCCAGGGAAACACCTAATTCTACTGCTCTTTCAGGGTATTTTTCAATATATTTTAAATATTTTTCTATTTCTTTTTTATTCCCGGCCATTACTTTTTTAAGATCAAACGGCAGGTTGCTCATCCATTCTTCTTCGGTTTGTTTGGGTTGTAATGCTTCCATTACTTTTTCATCATCCATTTCTACCGTGTAGCTTTCTATTTTCTGCGGGATTGAAACTCCTTTCAGAGGTTTTCTGATACTTTCCTTTATTGTTTCCGGCTGTTGAATTAATGAAATCCAGTCAATTTCTTCAGAGAGCTTTACCAATCCGAATTCGGGATGCATAATAAGAAAAAGTGAATCAAGCTGCGCCCAGTCTTCAGGGTTTATTTTGGGATAAAAGGTTGTATTTTCAGGGATAAAAAGCCTGTCGTCCACACTTTGAAAATAAGCATTCCTGCCTGTTTCATGCGGAGCATGATCATTAAAAACGAGAAAACAACCGTATAACACATTGGGACTATCTGCCGGAATGGCAAAAGATTTTACCTGACTTAAATTGATCCCAAACATTTCCATTTCCTGAAGCCATACCACAGGTGAAGAACCTTTGATTAAAAGTCCTTTTTTGGGATAATTATTTTTCGGGAAAGGTTTTATTCTAAGCTCCATAATCCAAAATCTGTTCTATAAAAGGTTTTAAAAACCTGTCACACATATCATCCATTGTTTTTACTTTCAACAGGGCATGTTCCGGAAGATAATATTCTGATCCTCCGAATTCCGTATAGGTAGCCAACGAGAGAAAGCCACCCAATGTAGAGGGAATAAAAAATTCCTCAATACTCTTGTTACTGCTTCGGAAGGTTAGCATTCCCCTAGAATCAGTGATAATTTCACTTCCATCAGGGAATGTAAATTTATTTTTATTCTGTTCTGCAAAGATTATAATATCATATTTGTTTTTTGAAAAGTCCAGTGTGTTTTCAGAGGCACTGTATAATTCATTTCCGGAAACAACAAGGTTTTCATACTTGTTGATTCCTATTTTATTGAAATTATTGATGATTCTGAGCCCACTTCCTTTCAGCTTAGCCACTTCGGCCTCCGCTTTTATATTGTTTTTCTCAAACTCTTTCTCTTTTCCTGTGATAGGTTCCACAGAGATATTTCCATCCAGATTTATTTTATAATGAGTTACTTGATCCGGATGATGCAGGTAAAAATTCCGTCCAAAATAAATCAGCTTGTAATATTCGGGAATATTCATTCCTGTAAGGTTCTGCTCAGAATATTCTCCGGTATTAAGATTAAGTTTTAAAATGAGTTTCTGTTCAGGATGATACTGACACAAAATAAAGTGCTGCTGTCTGTTTTTTGCTAAGGCAAACTGTCCTTTCGGTTTTATGGAAATTTTATCAAACAAAACTTCACAGCCATGATGGGTTTTATAATAATCGTAAGAATGTCTGTCGTAATAATTATCGGAAAGGTAAGTTTTCAGTAATTCCTTTTTGGAGCTCAAAATGAAAAATTCCCCTTCATATAAGAACTTAGCGATCTTATTAACAGGTGTCGGAAATAGAATCGGATAGTTTTGGGGAAGATCTGTTTTCTTTCCGTTAAAGTTCTGAGTAGATTGTTTTTGTTGCGGCGGATTGGCCCACAGCTCCTGCAATGGGAGTTTTATTTTCTGGATATGCTTTCTTGCTCCTTTCTGATGTTTGTAAAAATTGATTTCACCATCTGAAGCTGTTGTTACCAAAAACTTCAATTTATCCCTATTCTGATGGACAACCCGCTGAATTTCTTCATCAGCCATATTATCCTGATGGGTAATGAAGAAAACTTCAATATCTTTTTCTGAATGATGCTCGTTAAAAAACTTTTCCAGGGCTTCCGAAACTTCCAGAACCGGACTTACCTGGTTAAGGTTTTCCACCACTTCTTCCACTTTATTAAGCGAAATCGGAATTGCTGCCTGCCCTAAAGCAAGAACTTTACATTCAGAATGGGCTTTGGGATGTTTAATAACGGCTATTGCAGAGGCATAAGCCAATACTTTCGGTGTTCCCCAGTTTCTAAGCGAAGTATCAATCAGTATAATTCTTTCAAAAATATTTTCTTCAGGCGGAATCTCTCTTTGAATATAAAGTGCCTCATTATTGGCCACACGATTTATAAAGACATCATCTTCATTGGCAAATTCGGAAAGAAGCATCCTGTGAAAATCGCCTTTATTGGTCATATCAGAAATGCCTCCAATGGGTTGTTCCCCTGGAGAAAGATGACGCATTGGAATTTTAAGGCCACTCCAGATTCTTTTGATCAGGCTTCCTATCTGAAAAGTCTTTGGTTCTTCAATTAATTCTTTGATAAAATCTTTATTGGAATCTGCAGTTGTTTCTTCTTCTACCACCTCATCATCCAGCTCCGGTTCATGAACCAATCCTTTCATGGCATCAATGATGGATTGTACCGTAGGAAATTTTTCGTTCAGGCTCAAAGCACTTAAATCTTTGTTTAAAGCTGATGAACCTTCGTCATGTTTTTCTGCACTGGAAGCAAGTTCATGCGGTCTTTTATAATAGAATCTTAGGAAACCATCGGAAAGGCTTGGAGATAATCTGTTGTGCCCGTTTTCAAAAAGAGTCTGCAGCAGTACAATTCTGTTCTGCCTTTGTTTATAAGCTTTGGGAAGTGATTTTATTTTTTCAAGAAATTCAATTTGTTTTTCCACACTGAATTCAAAATCCTCTCCGCTATAAAACTCTGCTGTACGTCTTAATGGACCGGCAAAATCTGTATAGCCATCCTGCATTGCATATAAAACCATAAGCAATGCCCCGAACGGAGGCCATCCCACGGGCTGAAGATAATTCAAAATCTCCATTACATAAGGTCTGTAAGCAATGGCTCCCACTCCCGGGACCGAGAGGAGATTATGATCATGATAACCGGAATCTCCGGGAACATCTTCATCTGTTTTCCATTCCCAAAAGTAATTTTCGTAGGACTGGAAATACGTTTTTAATTCCATTCTCTTGATTTTTCGGTAAGGCGGAATGAGCTTACGGACAAAGCACGGAAATCAGTTTCTTTAATCAAAAGATTATTTCCATTTTCATCCCATAACAGCCATCCTTCCTGCTCTTTATTATATTTCTGCTGCAACAGTGGACTTACATTTTTAAATTCAAAATCCAGACCGGCTGGCAGTAAATGTCTGTCTTTGGTCCAATAGGTTTTCCCGGGAAAGCTGAGTAAAGGAACTCCTACAAACAGTGCTTTGTCTCCCAGTAAAGTCCATTGTATTTTTTCAAGTTTAAATCTGGGTAATGCTACAATACGGTCTTTAATATCAGCAATATTACAAAGTAAAGCGATAACCGGTTGTTCTTGATTGCTTTCTTTTAGATGGATCTGAACCTTTTCGTGAATCCCAAAATAGTTTTGGTTTGAAGGTGGAAGACTAAGCTGCAATGCCTTATCTATGGGAATCCAGAGCAATGCTGTTCTCATTTTTTTACTGGGAACCAAAGACTCTTTTCTGAATAAAAGTCCATCACGAAGTTCATATAAAATAAAATCGGGCAATTGTTGTATTTCTGAAGCTGCTGCCTGTTCATCGGTAAAACCTTTCAGCCATACTGTATCATCATCTACGGCAATCAGAACATTCTTCCAGTCTCTGATTGAGCCCAGAAAATCTTCATCAGCACGGGGAATTTCCGCCCAGAATTCTTTTAAACGCTTTGAAGAATCTTCTGCCATAAGCTTTCAATTTCTTGCTGGATATACTGCTTCTGTTCCGGATTTCTGATCCAGTCGCAACGGGTCTGCAGATATCTCAGTTTATCTTTTATTACATTTTGTTCTTCAAAACTCAATGTTCCTCCGTTCCATTTTTCCACAAGAATTTTTACGTCTTTCATGACTTCTTCAGGATTGGGAGTTTTGTTTTGCATGGCCTGTGGATGGGAATCCGGGTGATCATCTTTCTCAATTGTCCTGTTGATAATTCCTTCCAGAATTTCAATCTGTTCTTCTGTATCCCAGATATGTTTCAAAACCCACAGATCAGAAAGTACAGCTTCTTTTCTTCCGCAAATCAGTGCGCTTGCGGCAATCAGGTTCTGAAGTTTCACGGCTCTACGGTCTGAAATGGCAATTCCTGTATTTCTGAGGCTCATGATTGTGTTCAGATAGACTTCATAAATCGGTTTAAGATCTATGGTTCTACACAGTTTTTGTAATTCTCTGATCTCATCAGCATGAATTTCCGGAACTTCCGTTTCTTCTTCGTTTTCCAGTTTTCTTCCGGCCAAAAGTACCTGTTGTAAAAGTTCGGGGTTGACGTAGTCTACATTAATTCTTACCAGAAAACGGTCAAATAATGCATTCAATGCTTCATCTTCCGGAAGAACGTTACTTGCTCCTACAAACATCAGTGCAGGAAGGTGCTTGGTTTCTTTTCCTCTTTTAAATATTTTTTCGTTGAGTGCAGTCAGAAGGGAATTCAAAATAGCTGAGTTCGCATTGAAGATCTCATCAAGAAAAACCAAGGAAGCTTCGGGCATCATTCCTTCTGTATTGGTAAGAAGCTCACCTTCTTTCAGTTTTCTGATATCAAAAGGTCCGAAAATCTCGTTGGGTTCTGTAAAACGGGTAAGCAGATATTCAAAATTTTTGCCATCTTTCACTGTTTTTGCCAGCGTTCTGACAATCGCCGATTTTGCAGTACCCGGAGGTCCGTATAAAAAGGCATTTTCTCTCGCCAAAAGGCATATTCCCAACAGATCTACGACATCATTTTTACCTACAAAAGTGTCTTTTACGTAGTTAAGGACTGTATTAAGCTGATTTATATTCTGGTTCATTGATTTAAAAAATTAAAATTTCCACCACTTTTTCTTCGGGGTTTTCTCTTCTTCTTTACTTTCTGCCTGTTCATTTCTTTTACTAAATGAAAAAGCCAGTCTCTGATAAGGCACTTTGATATCGAAATACATCTGCGTTCCGTCATCCAGTGCAAGAGCATCCATGATTTTATCTCCATCCTTGACCAAGCTTTGTGAAACATCCTGTTTATTGAGGTGATGCCTGATCAGATCTCTTTCGTCGGAAATTCTTGTGATAATATAAGGAGAATCTTTGGTTCCATCTCCTGTTTTTTCAAGGCATTCAAAAATAAGCTGTGTAATTGTCATTTCAATATTCCTTCCCTTTTCATCACCTAGTTCCTTGTAAGCAAAATATTTACAGATATGCACTCTGGGACTCAGCAGAATGTTGACATTGACATATTGTATAACCTCTTCAAACTTTCCTTCATTGAGTAAATCCTGTATGTTTTCAATATCTTCAGAATAGGGATCATATTGCGGATCATTGATCACCAGGTCACGGCATTTCAGGAATGTTTCTTTTGTAGGATCAGTTAAAAATTCAAATACTTTCTCATATGTTTTCATTGTTTTCTTCGGTTATAGTTTTTAGTTCTCGCCAGAATGCATCCTTGTGCATTCCGAATTCGGCTATTAGTAGTTTATTAATGAACGGAATTTCCGCAAGTTTATAATCTCTTTTTTCAACAATTCTTTCCAGATAGAGTTTTCTGTACGTACTGTCTTTCAGTTCTTCTTTCCAGTTCACGTTCTTCAGATCAAGATCATGCCCTATTCCGGAATAGTGAAACTGCAGCAGAATATTTTCCAGCATGGCAATCAATGGATCTTCAGGATCAACCGTATGTAAAGCAACGATGACCTGTGGTAAAAATCTCAGTGATAAGTCTGCAGATAAAATAGAAGGAATATCCCGCGTTCCATTGAATCGGGGAATAAGATTGTCAATATTTTTTTCAGTATTTTCTCTAATGAGATAAAGCTGTGTACTATTGTAAAGCACCTTGGCAGCCCAAACAGCAGCTTCTTTGCTGCAGGGTAATTGGTCTGACAAAAACTCAAGTCGTTCTTTTTAGAATTCAGCTTCAAAATAATATCCTGCTTCCGCCTCTTCCCGAGGGGAAATTTTCTGTAATTTTGAAAAAAGAGTAATACATTCTTCCTTACGAAGCAAAAAGATCGTGTCTAAAAACGGTGACTTGGTTTCCATGATCTAACAAAAATAAAATTATTTCGTTGAGAATAAAATTTTTATGAAAAAGATTCTTGTTAAATATGGATTCTTTATGGTAATTATAAGGCCGGGAAACGCAAAGAGAATAAGCATGATAGTTTTTTTTAAGACACAAGAATATTTCGACTTCGCTCAATATTAGATTTTCAGCAAAATAAATTTTACAATCTAAACCTTATAGGTTTTAAATTACGTATTCATTACTATAACAATTGCTTCGTCGCTAAAGCTCATCACAATGACTTACTGTGATACGATTTCAATGATATTGTTTTCGGGATCAAGGATCACGCTTTCGTAATATCCGTCTCCTGTTGTACGAGGTTCTCCAGCAACTGTATATCCATCTTTTCTTAATATTTCTGTAAGTTCATCTACTTTTTGTTTGTTATTCACAGAAAATGCAAGGTGAATAATTCCGTACTTCTGGGACTCGTAAGAATTTTCGCTTTCTTTGATATCCGGCCTGGTCATGATTTCAAGACGGCAGCCATTCTCAAAACTTAAAAAATAGGATTGAAAATTTTTAACAGGATTATGGTATTTTTCGTTGGAAACCGCTCCGAAGTATTTCTCATAAAATACTCTGGATTTTTCAAGATCTTTCACCAAGATGGCAATATGTTCGATTTTCATTTTTAAAATTTTAAATGTTTTTCTTCTGCAAAAGTAGCCGGACTGCTTTCACGATACCTGCTCTCCGTTATTATTTTGTTGTTCTGTGTTTACAAGGTTAGGTTTTGGATTATACAAAGGACTTTATTTAAAATATTATTTAAAGCATTTATTAATAATATCTTATATATTTTATTAAAAAGAGATGGTTTCATTGTTTCCATTTTCGCAATTACAGAAACAAACTAAAAGTTATTATCTTTGTCGCATTCAAAAAAACATTATGAGTATTCACATCAGTGCAAAAAAAGGAGAAATTGCTAAAGTAGTATTGCAGCCGGGGGATCCGCTTCGTGCACAGTATATTGCTGAAAATTATTTAGAAAATGCAAAACTGGTAAGCAAAACCAGAGGTATTTTTTATTATACAGGTCTTTATAAAGGGAAGGAAATTACTGTAGGAGCTAGTGGAATGGGTTTCCCAAGTATCGGAATCTATTCTTTTGAGTTGTTTACGGAATATGAAGTAGATACAATCATCAGAATCGGAACTTGTGGTGCTTACAATACAGATCTTCAACTTTTTGATATTTTAAATATTGATAAAGCAGCCAGCGAAAGTACTTACGCTAAATATGCATGGGGAATTGAAGACGAAATCCTTTCTCACCAGGGGAATATCTTTAACACCATCAATGAAACTGCTAAAGATTTATCTTTAAATGCTAAAGCAATCAATATTCATAGTAGTGATATTTTCTACAGAAAAGATCCTAATACTCCTGAAATTGCTACCAAATACAACTGTCCTGCAGTAGAAATGGAAGCTTTTGGTTTATTTGCCAATGCTCAGCATTTAGGAAAAAATGCAGCCACTATTCTTACGGTAACGGATATTATCCCTACCCACGAGAAAATCTCTGCTGACGAAAGAGAAACAGCTTTGAATCCTATGATGGAACTGGCTTTGGAATCAGCTATAAAGAGTTTGTAAGAACTAAATTCATTATAAAAAAAGAGCTTTACTTCATCAGTAGAGCTCTTTTTTATAATCTGAAAAAATTCCTGGCAGTTTCTGTAGTCTCATCTGCCACTTCAGAAATACTGATCTTCTTCAGATGGGCAATGGTTTGTGCTACATAAGGTAAAAATGAAGGTTCATTCCGTCTGTTCTGTATTCTCGGCATATTCTTCGGAAGCATAAATGGAGCGTCTGTCTCAATCATCATCCTGTCTAGCGGGGTATATTTTATAACGTCTTCAAGGTGTTTAAATCTTTTTTCATCACTGATGGCTCCTGTAAATCCTAAATAAAATCCTTTATCCAGATAAGTTTTGGCCTCATTCAATGTTCCGGTAAAGCAGTGTACTACGGCTTCAGGTAACTTTGAAAGAAAGTCATCTGTGATTTCATTAAACCTTTTAAATGCTGATCTTTCATGAAGAAAAAGGGGTTTATTCACTTCAATGGCGAGTTCAAGCTGGGCCTGATAACATTTTTCCTGCAAAGGTCTTGGGGAGAAATCACGGTCAAAGTCAAGGCCGCACTCTCCTACTGAGATTACTTGATCCTGTTTCAATAGCTTCCTGAGTTCGCTGATACTTTGTTCATTAAAAGATTTGGCATCATGGGGATGAATTCCCGCTGTTGAAAATAAAATTTCTGGGTATTCTTCTGCAATTTCCGCAGATTCTTTGCTTCCTTTTACGCTTGTTCCCGTGAGAATCATATGTTCAACACCATGATCTAACGCGCAGTTGATAATTTCTTCGTGTTCATTATAGAACTGTTTATTGGTTAGATTAATGCCAATATCAATGTAAGTGTTCATTTGTTTTTTATTTTTTTATTATTGTTTACTTTTAGTTAAAAAAATAGAAACAGACCGGGTTCGAACCGATGACCTTCCTTTGAGTGGAATATTTTTCCAATTAAACTACTGTTTCTTGTTTATGTTTCGGCTCTCAGAAGATTAAAGTATTCTGAAGCTGTAAGAGGTCTTATTTCTCCGGTAGGAGTTACTTTTTCTTTCAATTCACAGATGAGCAAATCTCCCTGTCTCTTCAAGCATTTTATATAAGGGATCAGATTACTGTGTATTCTGAAGGTAGATGCAATGGCCGTTAAAGCATCATCTTTATAATCGGATTCTATCCAAAGCCAGTGTTCTTTTTCTGTAGATGGACACCAACATTTCACCGCATAAGAATATTCTGCTCTGCTCCCCCAGATGAACACTCCCAATTTACGGTTTTCAATTTCATGTACTTCATAACGGTTAACTTTTTGGGTTAGTTTTTCATTTCCGCTTTCATCATACTCCTGGTAGGCAATTTCAATTTCTTTTTCATTGATCTTTCTGGATTCAAGTTTTTCCATCAGATTTCCTACTCCATAATAACTGAAACAGAACAGTTTAAAATTCCGATCTTCTGCTTTAAAGAATTCCTCATATTTCATCGGCTCCACTTCCGTCCAGAGACTTTCAATTTTTTTTAAAACCTTCGTAAAAAATGGAGTATTAAATGACTCCCATTGTCTTTCATATTCACGGGTTTCAAAATTCTGAAAACTGCTGTGTCTTAATTTTAAGATCGCAACGAGTTTTCTCAAAGGATAACGCTTTTCCTGGAAAATATAAGGGAAAGAGGTCCGTGAGATAATAAAATGATCTTTCGTAAGATGCAGGTTATTATTTATTTTAAAATAAATATTCTTTGCGATATGTTCAAAGCCATCATAGGTACCGTACAAATAATTATTGATGCATTCCAGCGCAGGAAACTTCAGGTCCTTCATCCTGGAATCTCCCCATTCTCCAAGATACTCCAGCGATTTGAAATCTGCAGTATGGTTCACATTATACAAAAGCTGAATTTTCCCGTTCACTTTTTGAAGGTGTTCAAAACGATAAGTTTCATGGATAATCAGATCTCCCACTTCAGCAATATTAGGAGCAAACGCATTATAGGTATTGAAAACGCCTTTCACATATCGAAGAGCATTCAGCTCGCACTTTTCAGAACCATTATACACGAAATTTCCATTAATATCAGTCAAAACCGGAAATGATCCTCTGCTTCCTCCATTGAGCATTATATTACCGGATGTCTCAAGTGCCGGAAAAGTAACATAAGAACCATTTTCCATATGAATACTTCCGCTGGTTTCCTGAAGCACCGGAAATGAAACACCCGTATTTTCACATTTCAGATTACCGATCAACTTCCTCAGCTTGGGAAAATAATGGGTAAATTTATGTCCGATATGATATTCACTCCTTATTCTAAGCGTACCATGAACAAATTCCAGATTGGGGAATGATACATTTCTTCCTACAATGGTAATTTTACCCCGGATTTCCCGATGAGGAATGATAATATTATCTCCAAGAATATTGATATCAAAAATACCATCCTTCAAAAGTTCATCTGCCTGAACCTGATATTGAACAGGAATAACATCTCTTGTTTTCAGCAACTTTCCATTTCTCGTATGTACTGTGGCATTCTTTACAGCAATACATCCTCCGATAGTTTCCAGGTTTTTAAAAGTAATATCAACAATACACTTAAAATTTCCTCTAACCTTTCTAAGCTCATTTATCATTGTATGACAATGCATGGTAAAATGACGCTCTACTGTTTCAAGTACCGGAAGTTCACAATATTTTGCATCAATAGAAAGGTTCCCAGTGATATATTTCAACTCCGGGAAGCGGCAGCCTTCACCACGCAAATGCAAGTTTCCTTCTATTTCTGTACAATGAAAAGTCATGTTTTTAGCATAAACTTCTATCAAAGCATTTTGATCAAAAACAATATTCGCCCAGTCTTCTTCGGAGAATATTTTATATTTTTTTATGGTATCAGTCGTATGCATTTTCTATGATTTGAGTTATCGGGTTATATTCCTGCTGGATATATTTTACAAAGTAATCACTTTCTATCCGGAGCATCTTATGTTCATTATGGGTGATAAAAGCATCCTTAGCAATCTGGAATGCTTCTGTAGTTCCGGCTTTAGCATAGATATAATATTCCTTTGTTTTCAGCATATGCTGGTTGCTTGTTTTCTCAAGACAATATTCTTTATAATCCTTTGTATGCTCTGCAAGATTTTTAATTTTATTATGATAGCTTCGGTTTGTTTTTCCTTCTCTTAAGGGAAGAATAGTTTCTGTCACCTTCTTTTCTCTCACTAAACTTTCTGAGGCTTCTCTTTTTTGCTCCTGTAAAATTCTTTGTCTTTCTTTTAGCATTTCGGCTTTGGAAAGCTCCAACGCTTTTTCCATTGGAGTTCTATCCCTCCTCTGTATAGGTATCGGAATCTGAACTTCATCAAGAATGTTCAGATAAATCAATAGTTTTTTAAGCATGGTATTATATTTTAAAATGAAAGCCAAAGAGACCGGGATCGAACCGGCAACCTATCCTCCATGGATATGCTTTTCCAGATTAAGCTACTGCTCCGACTTTCTGATTAGGGAGATAAGCAGGAATCGAACCTGCAACTCATTTTAGCAAAATGTATTTTTCCATTATTACTATTATCTCCGTATGGATTTTACCAGGTATGAACTTTATAATTTTTCAATAAAACTCCACTGAAGTAATTTCCTTTTATTCCTTCTATCACAGGGTGTAGAATTCTGGCTGCTCCATCCACAGAATCCAGCGGCGGAATGTACCCTATCTCAAACTGTTTCTTTCTAAGGCTTTCTTTCGCTCCTGTAGAAATCCATCCCACATCTACGGCACTCATATAAATCTGATCATTTTCAAATTCTTTTGCAGAAGTAAGGGTCATCATATTCAGAGCCGCTTTTGTCATATTGGTGTGCGGATGAAAAATCGTCTTATTTTCGTAGCTGAAAATCCCTTCTGATGAAGTGACATTGATGATAAATTTTTCTTTAAATGCAGAGTTTTTCATCAATGGTTTCAACTCTTTAATCAGAAAATAAGGGGCAATATGATTGATCAGGTTCACCTCTACCAATTCAAACATAGAAACTTCTTCCAGCGTAGAATTCCAGCTTGTCTTTTCTCTGTTATCTACCGGTTGTCCAAAACGGGTAAGTGCAACCTGCGTTTCTTCATTTTGAGCATATTCCAGTTTTGCGGTTTCATTTGAAATTTCCGTCTGATTTGGGATCAGAGTATGGATATCTTTAAATGCTATCAGTTTTTCTTTTTCTCGTTTTATAATCGGCAGATAGTATTCATCGGGATATTTGATGGTCTGGGCAGCATTGTTGATCAGAATATCCAGCGTATCAAAATTCAACTTATAAAAATCAATAAAATCCTGGATTGCTTTCAGATTTCTAAGATCCAGTCCATAGATCCAAAGTCTGTCTTTCCAGTTTTCATAATCTGCCTCCTGCTGCATAAGCTCCAGTGCCAATGCCGGAAAACGGGTTGTCAAAACCAAATTAGCCCCGTTTCTCAACACCTTTAACGCAGTAGCAAAACCTACCTTCACTCTTCCTCCTGTCAGGATTATATTTCTTCCTGTAAGATCAACCGTTTCAAAACGTTTTTCATAGTTTTCTCCGGCACATACGGAACACAATCTGGAATAGAAAGAATGAGCATACTGATAACTTTGGTTACAGCAGTAGCAGTTTTTGGGAATCTGAAGTTTGGTAAGTTGGACTTCTTCTTTTTTATCATCATAAAAAGCAGAAACACCCGCCAATGCTTTCTGCATCAGTACCGCATTGGAATTTACAGCCAGATCATAAGACTTCATTTCAGAATAACTTTCATGACGGCTTTGTCTTTTGGCGTTTTTATGAATTTTGGTAATCAGTCCTGAAAATGTTTTGTTATCAGGATTCAGGAAAGGGGTTTCTTTCAAGGAATTAAGGACCTTGAGACATATTTCCCATTCTTCGGCTGAAAACTTTTGTGCTGATTGATTCATAGCTTCTGTTTTATGTCTGCAAAACTAGAAGTATGGTGCGCAATCTTTTTACGCAGTTAAAAAATTAAGATAAAAAAGACGAAAAACGAAAAGAGAAAATAGTTTTAAGGTTAAAAAATCTGCGTCATCTGCATAATCTGCGAGCGTTTTTATTTTCCCACGAATTTCACAGATGGCGCAGATGTTTGTGGATAACTTATTCGTTGATAAATTTTTCGAGAAAACCGATCAGCTTTGTTCCTCCGTGGCTCCAGCGGATTCCATGGCCTTCTTTTTCACGGACTTCAAAAACCAGCTCATGTTTGTAATGGAAGAAAACATTCCACCAGGTTTTATTGTCAAGAATATCGTTGATTTTTGCCATTACTTTTTCCTGCTTCTGTTGGTTATTTCCTTTTATTTCTCCCCAGAAATCATCATCCATTCTTCCAATATGCTTTTCCCAGGCTCTTTGTGCCATGGTAATTTCATTATTGAATGGTTCTTTGCAGGCATTAATCAACATTGCTTTCAATGGCGGAATAGCATTTTCATCACGGATGCTGGCAGAGGTAAGTCTTTGTCCCAAAACATTCAGCCAATGTTCAAAAGGAATTTCTTGCAGAAGTTGAGCTTTTACCTCATCTGAATCATTATTATCAAGAATCTTTATCAATTTTTCAAAGCTCTCCTGTCTGTTGATCTTTATTTCTTCATTAAAATAAGGAAAATCCCATTGTAAGGTTCCCTCCTTAAATCTGCGAATATTTTTCTCCAGGCTTTCCAGATGTTCTTTTTCCAGAAGGGCTTTGTATTGGGTTTTCCATGTTCCAGAAAACAGGGCAATATAGGGTTCGAACAGATTCATATTTTACTTCATTTTAATCAGATTAACAGGAAGACTTTCTTCTGTAATCAAATATCCGATCAGATTAAACCATTCTTTACAGTGATCCAAAATCCAGGCATCTGAGGAAATAACGATGGCTGAACTTTCTGCCAGGAATTTATCGGGATTGTATTGCAGATCTGCCTCCCAGTTGAGATGATGTTCTTCGGCAAATTCCAGAACAATCTGTTTGATTCTTCCACTGTTGGAAACCGGCTTATCAAAGATCCATACCAATTGATGAATCTGATTTTTTCGGTAAAAAGAAGCCACCAATTCTACTGCTCTTAAGGTTTGATTCACTCTTTTATAAGTTCCATGAACTCCTGAAAGGTCACGGATGCAGCCATCCAATCCTTCAAAAACATAAGCTTCGGAAAGCAGACTTTCCAGTAAGATAAGAACATTGAAGCCATCAAGATATACCGTTTTATCTTTTAAATCTGAAATATCAACATGCTTCAACTGTCTGTTATCAAGCTGTTGAATGGATGCTGATGCTCCCCGAAGAGCTTGTATCTGACGGGTTTTCAGTCGATATCTGTTACCCACAAGATCTGAAGCCGCTTTTTCCGGGTACTCTCTGCTCAACAGATACTGCATGTCTTCAACAGCTAGTCTCAGTTTGTAGATCTGTTTTTCTGAGCCAAATAAGGTATCATCACCTGTATTTTTTCCACGGTTTCTGTTATTCATACTCAAAAATAAAGTTTTTGGTGAATTATTATGGCAGCAAATTGATTTTAATAATAAGTGCTAAAAACCACCCCGTCAAAAATTCTTTGAATTTTCGTCACCCCTCCAAGGGAGGGGAATCAGATACTTCGGTTAGTAATATTTACCAAAAATATCATTTTTCACATTCCAATTTAAGATCTGTTATGTTTTCTACAAGAAAAGAGATATTTCGTACAACACATTGATATTTATTAGGGATAAGTTTGCAAAGACTTAAAAATACCCTTATGAATACACTGAAAAAATTATGTTATCTGTCTGCTGCTATACTGTTATCAGCATCTTTTGTTTCATGCTCAAGTGATGACAATGAAATAAGTATTGAACAACAGACTCCTTCACAGGTATTGTCTTCTACTCCATGGGAAACTACGGGAGCCAAAGATAAAAATGGAAATAACGTAGCCCTTACCGATGCCAGCGTAGCCGGATATGTAGGTTTTGCTTATTTCAAAGCAGATGGAAAGTTTGCGATTTATAATCTGACTGACGTTTTAAGATCTATGGGAACATGGTCTGTGGACGCTCAGGGAAAGACAAGAACTATTGCTGCGTTAAACCCGGATGGGACAACTATTTTCACCCGTGATGTTGAAATTCTTGTTTTGAATAAAAATGAGTTCACGTACAGAATCCGTCCTAACTCCAGTGATCCGTCAGTTTACTATGATATCATCCATACCAAAACATCTCATGCTGAGCCAACGAACGGGCAGCTTACTCTGGCTTCTACTCCATGGGAAACAACTGGCGCTAAGGATAAAAGCGGAAATAATGTTGCATTAAATGATGCCAGTGTAGCGGGCTTCGTGGGATATTCTTACTTCAAAGCCAATGGTACTTTTAAAATTTTCGGTTTAAATAATGTGTTAAGATCTGAAGGAACATGGTCTATTTCTCCTGATGGAAAAAAGAGAACACTTACTACTCCTACTTTTACCCGTGTTGTAGATATTCTGATTCTGAACGAAACAACATTTACTTACAGAATTACGCCTGATGCTGCTAACCCATCTGTGTTTTACGATATTATTCATACTAAGGTCAACCATAAGGAGCCTTTGTAGTGATTATTTTTTTGATAAGAAGGAAAAAACCTGCTCAATGATGAGCAGGTTTTTTATTTTTCCAATTCTATTGGATTATCATATTTAAGGTTCTGTTGTTGTTCTCTTTCCCTTTGTCGAACAATTTCCTGTCCTTTTAAAATAGTCGTTCCGTAGCTTGCCAGCACGGCAGCAGCATTCTCTCTGGCAGTCTTTAATGCCTGTTCCAATTTTGGTTGTGTAGTTTCTATAGCTTCTGTATATCTTCTTTTATTGATCTTAACAGGTTTACCCTGCAGTTCTGCACTGGGTACGGATTTTACAAGTTCAAAATCAAAATCTCCTGTTTCATCAGTTATTTTAATGATCAGCCCCGGCAATCCTCCAAATTTATAGGGACCATATGGAAATGGGATTTCAGGGGAATACCATGCCATCCAGTTTCTTCCTCTATAGCTGAGTTCCGCTTTTTTACAATGTATTGTATTGATTATTTTTGATTCATTACTAAGTTTCCAGCCGGCTATAACAGGTTGCTTATAAGTAAGCAGAGACATTCCGGCCAACTGGAAATACTGTACATTTTCATTGGACTGTAATATGGTAGAGAGAAATCTTGTTTTGGGTACTGATACTCCTGCAAGACTAAGACTGATGCTTCCGTCCGGATTCTTTGTTGTCTGTAGAGAATTTTCTATCACCGAATCTCTTTTAAGGGATTGAACACTTGTAAAAAATGCGCGGTTCTTGCTTACTTGTAATGAGAATAGCTCCTCATGAATGTAGTCTGTTTGTGTATTTAGCCTGGCTTTTAAGCGGTATGTAAAATCTCCCTGCAGAATATCTTCTTCATAGGATTGAGAGTACGATAAAATACTGTAAAGCAGCGTTAATAATGTTAATAGTTTTTTATAGTAGTGCATAAAGGGTTTTAATTATATATATTCTTCCCACCATTTTTTCCAGACTGTAGTTCCCAGTTGATCCAGATTTACTTTTTCTCCGATCATAGGAAGTGTTATTGGAATATTATTTTCTTGTGCATGTTTGGAAGCCAATTCCAAAGGTTCATACCAGATGTGCTGGGCAAGTTTGAATTTGGAATTGTGTACCGGAATAAAGTTTTTGGCTTTCAGTTCTTTTATTTCTGTCATCAACTGATCTGGCAATGTGTGAATATAGGGCCATTTTTCATTATACTGCCCGGTTTCCATCACCGCTAAATCAAATGGTCCGTATTTTTCTCCAATTTCTGTAAAATGATTTCCATAGCCGCTGTCACCTCCTAAAAACAGAGTTTTAGTCGGAGTTTTTAAAACAAAAGAAGTCCAGAGTGAGATATTACGGTTCAGTAATCTTCCGGAAAAATGTCTTGCCGGAGTGAGGGAGACTCTGAAACCTTCAGCAATGTCTATGCTTTCCCACCAGTTTTTTTCGATAATTGTATCAAAACTCCAGCCCCAATACTCAAAGTGCTGTCCGGTGCCCAGGCCACAAATAACTTTACCGACCTTATCTTTTAATTCCTGAACGGTTTTATAATCAAGATGATCCCAATGATCATGAGAAATAAGCAGGAAATCTATATCCGGCATATGTTCCGGTTTGTAATAATCTGCACCCTGAAAAGCTTTTATGGAACCGGGCATTGGGGAAGCATTTCCACTGAAAACAGGATCTATCAGGAATTTCTTTCCATCAATCTGTAAGAAATAGGAGCTGTGCCCAAACCATACCAGTACATTTTCATCCGCCTGAAGATTCTTAAGATCAGTCACTACAAACGGGAGAGCAGTTTTTGGTGATGTATTTTCTACTTTACACAAGCTTTGAAAGAGCAATTTAGTCATGCTTTCTCCTTCTAACAGTGCCGGGGTTGTTAATATATTCTGAAATCTTCCGTTGAGATAATTGGGCAGTGTACTGAAATATTCTTTTCTTTTTTCATCGGGAAACTGTCCGAGCTGTTTTTTTAAACTTTTCATTCATTTAATTTTAAATCCAGCCATAGCTTTTAGAGAAATACACTCTATTGTATTGACCGGCAAATCTTAATATAAAATAAATATAAGCATAAGATTCTGAGATCTAAAAATAAATTGAAAAGGATATGAAATTTAGATTCTTCATTAATCAATGAGAGATTCTTAAAAAAGCCATTTAACTATTCCGAGCATGATGGTTCCTAATACTAAACAGAATAGTATCATTACCGCAAAAACCTTCCCAAATTCTGTCCAAAACTTTTTATGATCGAAAGTAAAATCAACAGGGTTAATATAATAGACATCATAAAGCAAAGGATTTATGCGCAAATCTGGTCGAAAATGCACAATTCCCTGGATATATCTTCTTCGTAAAGCTCTCAAATTTCCAATGTAAGTAGTGTAACCTGCATCCATTCCATTGAAGTCAACTTCTGCTACCGAGCCATTGTTATTGACTTTCAATATATAAGTTTTGTGCCTTGGACTGACACTCACATCGTATTCATCAGAAAAGGAATATTTTTTCAGGTTATCGTACAAAACTTTATCTATCGTTCCATCGGCTCTCTCATAGTGAATTCCTTTATCATCAACCTCTATCTTTCTGACTATCCTTTTTCTGATTCTCCGCTGATAAAGAAAAAAATGATATAAACCGAAAGCAAGTGCCGGATAGTATAGTATGGCTACAATAACAAATATGACGATTTTATCGCTAATCACAACAGGTAATCCTACTATAATCAGAAATGCTGCCAACAATAAAAGGATCCCAAAAGTCCTTGTCAGCCAGGTCATGAACCACCATGTTTTAGAAACTAATGGCAAAAAATCTTTTCTTACATCCTCTTGCACATGTTCAAGATACAAAAAAATTAAGTAAACTCTGGTAAAGATGGAAGCAGGAAGCT
>CBFQYI010000029.1:0-18641 GCA_965720825.1 uncultured Chryseobacterium sp.
AATCGCAGCGATGAAATCCTGGTTGATCTCCATGTTGAACGGCATATATTTGTGAAGCAATGAATAGGCTCCTAAAATAATTACCGCATCGTGGAATAGAGCAGCAACTGCTCCAAGAGAGAACTGCCATTTTCTAAATCTCACCAAGATGTAAACGAAGATCATTGCTAATGCAGCTAATACCGCATAGATACCGTGAGTCTGAATATCATCAGCAACAGAAGGTCCTACTTTCTCAGAAGAAATGATTCCTGCGTGGTCTTTATCAGCAGATTTGAAATCTTTCAATGTAGTTCCTGCCGGTAAGTTTGATTTTAAACCTTCAAATAATTTCTGTTCGATAATCTGGTCAGCCTTTAAAGATTCATCCTCGATAAGGTAATCGGTAGAAATCTTTAATTGTTTGTTGTTTCCGAAAGTTTTAGCTTCTACAGAAGAGTTTTTACCGTCTTCAGTTTTGAATAATGCTACTAGTTTCTCTTCAACATCTTCAGCTTTTACATCTTTATCAAATCTTACAACATAATTTCTACCACCGGTAAAGTCGATACCGTATTTGAAACCATGTGTAGCGATTGAAATCACACAAATAACTGTAAGAACAGCAGAAACGATGTAAGCATATTTTCTCTTTCCGATGAAATCGATCCAGGTATTTCTGAATAGGTTCTTCGTAGCCGGAGTCCAAACAGAAAGTCCTTTTCCTTTATTTAATCTTGAGAAGATCATTACTCTCGAAAGCAATACAGACGTAAATAATGTCATTAGAATACCGATCATCAACGTCAATGCAAAACCTTTAATAGGTCCTGTTCCGAAGAAGAACAATACAACTGCCGTTAGGAAAGTCGTGGTGTGACCATCGATAATCGCGTTTAATGCATGTTTGAAACCATCTTTGTAAGCTTCAAGGATACTTTTTCCAGCGAATAGTTCTTCTTTAGTTCTTTCATAAATGATAACGTTCGTATCGACCGCTACTGCCATCGTAAGAACGATACCCGCGATACCTGGAAGCGTAAGGGTAAAGTCACCCGAATCCATAATACCGAAAATATAGAATAAGTTGATCACCATTGCAATTACCGCATATACACCAGCTCCACCGTAGTAGAAAATGATATAAACAATGATAATAGCGAATGCAATGATAAACGACATTAAACCAGAATCAATAGCCTCTTGTCCTAAAGATGGACCTACAACGGTAGCCTGAACTACTTTTGCACCTGCAGGCAATTTACCAGCACCTAACACGTCTACCAATTCTTTAGCTTCTTCCTGAGAGAAGTTACCAGAGATCTGAGTTCTACCGTTAGGGATAGCACCTACAACGTTAGGAGCTGTGTATACTCTGTTGTCAAGAGTTACTGCAACCGGTTTTCCAACATTTTTCTCAGTTAATGTTTTCCACTCTTTTGCTCCTTTAGAGTCCATCTGCATATCTACCACTACTCTGCTTAGTTCATCGTAGCTGATGTTTGCACTTTCAACAGCACCGTCTACCGGAGCTTTCTGGTTGATGTTACCTCTGATCGCATACAATACTAAGCTTTCGCTATCTGTAGCTTCAGGTTTGTAACCCCATATGAATTGTGTATATTTAATGTTAGACGGACGTAAAGACTGACCTACTTTGCTGTTTAAGATTTTGTTTACAACTGCAGTATCAGATAGTTTTACGTTAGCAACACCATTTGTTCTTAATTTGTCAAGCTGTAAAAGGCTCATGAAGTTCACATTCTTTGCCACTCCCATAGAATCTCCTTTTGTAGCAACCATAGTTGTCAAAGTCTGGAAATAAGGTGCAATTTCAGGAACCTGCTGTACTTCCCAGAACTGAAGTTTTGCAGAAGTCTGAAGCATTTTCTTCACTTTATCGATGTCCTTCATACCAGGCATTTCCACAGAAATTCTAGCTGTACCAGGTACTCTCTGAACGTTTGGCTGGATCGCTCCAAGCTTATCAATTCTCGTTCTGATTACCTCGAAAGCTGTTCCTACAGATGCATCGATTTTTCTTTTAACAATGCTTTTCACCTGCTCATCAGGCGTGTTGTACTTCACCTCAGTAAGGGTTGTATTTCCGAAAATTTCCGGATCTGCCAACTTAAGGTTTGCCCCTTTAGCTTTGTTAATTACATCGAACTGCTCAAAGAAGTTGTCGATGTAAGGTTTAGTAGAATTCTTCTGTGCTTCATCAGTTTTGTTTAAAGCCTCAATAAGAACAGGATTTGTAGAATAATTGGTTAAATCATTCACAAGATCTCTTTGGTTGATTTCCAATAGAACGTTGATCCCTCCTTTTAAGTCAAGACCAAGTTTCATTTCCTTGTCTTTGGCTTTAGTGTAATAAAGTTTTGTGAATCCTAAATTCAAAGTATCCTTAGAAAGTCTTGCGATTTCTTTTTGATACTTCTCCGGATTGTCTCCTGCAATAGCAGTCGCCTGCTTTTCAATTTTGCTGGCGTACCATGTTGGTAATAGCTCGTTTAAGCAAATCAACCCTAGTACAATAGCGACAATTGTAATAAGTCCTTTTCCTTGCATTTTGTTATAACTACGTTAAATTAAGTCGGCAAATATAATGATTTTCTTGTATTTTATGAATTTTTAACAACAGAAATGGTTTATTTCCAGATATATTGGCATCGTGATTTCTATTTAAGATTTAACAATTTTTTCATACTATCATAATGAAGTCTTCAAAATCGATTGGTATAAAATTTTCATTTACTTTTCCAACACACTAACTCTCAAAATATTATGAAAAAATTACTTTTTAGTATCAGTATTTTTTCTTCCTTAATTGTTAATTCTCAAAGCATTAATTTGGAAGAATTTGTGACAGGACTTACCAGCCCTGTAGAGATTACGAACGCCAATGACAGCCGGCTTTTTGTGGTTCAACAAGACGGCATCATTAAAATTATTCAACCCAATGGGACAATTAACACAACCAACTTTCTGAATATCGGATCAAAAATTACTTTCGGCGGCGAAAGAGGTCTTCTCGGTCTTGCATTTCACCCTCAATACGCTACCAACGGGTATTTTTTTGTGTATTATAACAATCTTTCAGGCAATATCATTGTTGCCAGGTACAGTGTAAGTTCAACAGATCCAAACGTAGCAGATCCTGCTTCTGAAAAAATACTGTTGAATATTCCCAAGCCATTCGATAATCACAATGGAGGAAGCATTCATTTTGCCCCTGACGGAAAGCTTTGGATCATCACCGGAGATGGAGGAAGTGGTGGCGACCCGAATAATAATGCCCAAAATAAAAATGTGTTATTAGGAAAAATGTTGAGAATAGACGTGGATGCTACCGGACCTTACAATATTCCGCCAGACAATCCCTTTGCCGGAGCCGGAGTGGATGGTGCTGACGAGATATGGGCTTACGGCCTTAGAAATGCATGGAAATTTTCTTTTGATCTGACTACAGGCAATGCCATGATTGCTGATGTTGGACAGGGAGCAATAGAAGAAATCAACAAAATGCCCATTACTACAGCCGGATTAAATTATGGCTGGCGCTGTTATGAAGGGAATAATGCTTACAATACAACAGGATGCGCTGCACAGTCCACCATGACCTTCCCTGTTGCTGTATATAACCATTCTGGCGGGAAATGTTCTATCACAGGCGGCTACGTCTACAGAGGAAGCCAATACCCGTCACTTCAGGGGAAATATTTCTTTGCTGACTATTGTTCTTCTCAGATCGGAATTCTGGATACCAATAATGCCATTACGTGGACGACTCCTTATTCCGGAAATAACTTTTCTACTTTTGGAGAAGATTATCAGAAAGGATTGTATGTCGCAGATTTGAGCAATGGAAAAATTTTCAAAATATCCACAGGAACTTTAGGAACTAATGAAAATACTTTAGGAACAGTAAAAGTTTATCCGAATCCTGCTTCCAAAGAAATTTTCATTGATGGAGTGAAAGATAAAAAAGCAACCCTGGAAATCATCAGTGCGGAGGGAAGAAAAGTATTGGAAACAGATCAGATCATCAGTGGCAAAAGCATTAATATTTCAGGAATCCCTGCAGGAGTTTATTATATTAATCTAAAATCCGGGGAACTGAAATCATATAGTCAGAAATTGATTATCAAATAGTAATAGCCGGCTTTAAACGCAAACAAAACGCTAAGTTGTTTAAAATTCTATGAAAAAAGATCGCTAGGGCGTTTCACTAAGCAAAAAATCTTGCTTAACACAGTGGCTTTGCGAACATTGTGTTTAAATAAAAAGCCCATAGGTCAATAAAAAAGCGGTTCAGAACTGAACCGCTTTTGTTTTATATTGTCATTGAGAAAATCCTTGTTTCAGGTTTATTTCTCATCATTCTCAGGTCAAAAACCATCGCTACATTTCTCGTGAATGCTCTTCCGGCTTCTGTTATTTTAACTTCAGTTCCGTTGATTTCAACCAAACCGTCATTTTCCATCTCTTTCAACATTTCCAGTGCATTGTCAAGCTCAGGGAAAGAATTGTTAACATCAAAAGTGGTTTCAAGCTGACACATCAGATTCAGAATATGTCTTCTTACCGTAAGATCCTCATCGCTCAGAACATGTCCTTTTACAACAGGAATCTCACCCTCTTCAATCATTTTCTGATATTCCTCTACAGTTTTTACATTCTGGGCAAAAGCATACCAAGAATCTGAAATGGCAGACATCCCAAGTCCAACCATCAGTTGGGTATTGCTGGAAGTATAACCCATGAAATTTCTGTGTAGTTTTTTATGAATCAAAGACTGATACAGATCATCGTGTTCAAGAGAGAAGTGATCCATCCCTACTTCAATATATCCTAAATCCTGAAGAAGTTTTTTACCATCTTCATACAAACGGCGTTTTTCTTCTCCACTTGGAAGATCATTTTCATCAAATCCCCTTTGTCCAACACCTTTCACCCATGGAACGTGTGCATAAGAATAGAATGCTAATCTGTCTGGCTTTAGCTCCATTGTCTTTCTGATCGTATGTTCCATTGCGTCCCAATTCTGGTGTGGCAATCCAAAAACCAGATCATGACTGATTCCTCTGTATCCAATCTCCTTAGCCCATTCTGTAACGTTTTTTACATTTTCAAAAGGCTGAATTCTGTTGATCGCTTTCTGAACTTTAGGATCATAATCCTGGACCCCAAAACTTACTCTTCTAAAGCCAAGGTCATACAAAGTCTGAAGATGTTCTTTCGTGGTATTATTTGGATGCCCTTCAAAAGAAAATTCAGGATGTTCTGCTATATCTACTGTTGAAAAAATACCTTCCAACAATGTTCTCAAATTCTCAGGAGAGAAAAATGTAGGAGTACCACCTCCAAGGTGTAATTCTTTCAGCTTTGGTCTTTCGTTGAAAAGATCAAGATACAGTTTCCATTCTTTTAAAACACTTTCCAGATAAGGAACTTCAACACTGTGCTGTTTGGTAATACGCTTATGACATGCACAAAACGTACACAACGCCTCACAGAAAGGCAAATGGATATAAATAGAAATTCCCTCCTCTGCATTGCTTTCATGAAAAGATCTGATTACAGTTTCCTTCCATTGTTCCGGTGAAAATGTGGATTCATCCCAATATGGAACGGTAGGATAAGAAGTGTAACGCGGTCCGGGAATATTATACTTATCTATTAAAGAGTTCATTTTGAAAATTAAAATTTTATAAGGGCATGAAATTTAACATCATTACAATTTCATCTTACAAAATTAACCATTAGTTATGAATTTTAACCTATGAATTATATTAGGTTCTATTTTATAATGAGTCTAAATACGTATGATCAGGCTTTTGGCAAATAGTGATAAATTCTATTCCTGATATTTAAAATTTTAATTTCATCACCGCAATTTTGTTATTTCCTGCAAGAACCACTTTGTTAGCATCAATCCACTGGCAGACAAAGAATCCTTTTTCGTCAGAAATTTTAGTCCATGTTTTTCCAAAATCTGAAGAATAGCTGATATGCTTGTCTCCTACTGCCACTATTTCTTTTCCTCTGGATCCGGGTTTAATTTTCACACAGGTGGTATATCCCGCATTCTGTCCTGAAGCCTGAATCTGCCAGGATTTTCCTGCATCATGAGTGGTTGCGATATTATTGATACTGGCATCCTGCTTAGTATAATCTCCTCCCATTGCAATTCCAAAGCTTTCATCAAAAAAATCTACAGAATACATTCCCTGTGAAGATTCTCCCTGTACAAAGGGTGTATTAAAAATTTCAAACTTTTCATCTTTCAGATTCATTCTTAAAATTCTTGAAGCTTTTCCTCCGGTTGCAATCCATAAGTACTTTTTGGAGGATGAAATATTGGTATTACTGGCAGCAAAAGCAGCTTCGCCCTCATTTAATTTTACATTATTCTTAAACATGCTCCATTTCCTGTCTTTGTAAACAGCCAGCTTCAACATCTGATCTTTATCTGCATCACTAAAAGTATAGGCCAGCTTATCATTCACAAAATGCAAAGCATCATAAAAAGCTGTTTTCGCTGTATCTTTAAAAACAATCTGCGACTTCAGAGTTTTCTTATCGATAGCAAAGAAACGTCCGGGACTCTCAATATTGATAGCATAAAAAGTAGTTTTATCCTGCGCCAATGTTCTGAACTGAAGTTTTTCTTCAGATAGCCTGATCTGTTTCTGGTTTTTATAGTCTTTAAGATCTACAAACCCGAATTTAGAATCTGTACCACTGTACCAAACCTTGTTGTCATATAATTCAAGAGCTCTGATACTGATTTTATCATTAAGAATAGTTTCAAGGTTTTCCACTTGTTGGGAAAATGCGGTAAGTCCTACGGATAGGAATACAATGGAAAAAATCTTTTTCATAGTAATAGTATTGGGACAAAAAAAACCGCCGAAGCGGTTTAATATGATTATTAATCTTGATTCTGATATTTTTCAGGATTGTTAAGTTTACTGTTTGATTTTCCATATAGGAAGTATACCAAACCTCCTAAGAACAACCATACAGCTGAAAGTTCCAATGCATGAGCACTTAAGTTAAAAATCAAATAAATATTGATAAATACTCCCAATGCCACAACTATTTTGTAAGCAGGAACTTTGAAAGGTCTGATTAAATTTGGTTCTTTTTTTCTCATTACCCAAACGGCAATACAAACCAGTGTAAATGCAAACAGGGTTCCGAAACTTGTCATATCAGCCAATGTTGAAATTGGAGTAAATGCTGCGATTAATGCTACAACAATTCCTAACAAGATGATTCCTTTGTAAGGTGTTTTTGTTTTTGGATGAAGATCACCAAAGAATTTAGGAATCAATCCGTCTTTTGCCATTCCGATGAAGATTCTGGACTGTCCCATCATCATTACCATTACTACGGAAATTAATCCTACAGTAGCAGCTATAGTTACGATATTACTTGCCCAATGTTTTCCGGCAATTTCAAATGCATACGCAACAGGAGCTTTAATAGCATCAGGATATTTTCCTTCAGGATTAAAGTCTGTATAATGCATCATCCCTGTTAGTACAAGAGATACACAGATATATAAAGCTGTACAAACCAATAATGAAGCAATAATTGCGAAAGGCACATCTTTCTTAGGATTAATAGCTTCCCCAGCCTGAGTAGAAACAGCATCAAAACCAATATAAGCAAAGAAAATAGCTGCTGCTCCGGAAATAATTCCCTTAATACCGTAGGCAGAAACCAGATCTCCTTCAGAATTTTTAATCTGAACCTGATCAGGAATAAAAGGCTTCCAGTTTTTAACACCGTCTACAGCGTTATAAAGATCAGTATTAGAGAAAATAATATATACACCAGCGATAATTACAAAGATAACCGCTGAAGTTTTCATTAAAACGATCAGGTTATTCGCTCCTGCAGCTTCTTTAGTTCCCTTTACCAGTAATGCAGTAATTAAAAGAACCAGAATAAATGCAGGCAGATTCATAGAAAAACCATCTCCTGTATAACTTGCCGGATCTGATGTCAGGTAAGCAGGCAAATGAATATTAAAAATCTTCAAAAATTTGTTAAAATATCCCGACCAACTCACGGAAACGGCCATACTCGCCATAGCATACTCGAGGATGAGACACCATCCCATGGCCCATGCAAAAATTTCTCCTACTGTTCCGTATGCATAAGCATAAGCTGAACCCTCTACAGGAATAATGGATGCAAACTCTGCATAGCATAATGCAGCAAAAACGCAGGCGATCCCTGCTATGATAAAAGAAATTGCAAGTGCTGGTCCTGCATGATAATAGGCTCCTGTTCCGGTAAGAACAAAGATTCCACCACCGATGATAGCACCCACTCCAATTGCTGTTAAACTCCATTTTCCAAGGACTTTTTTCAGCTCACTTTTCTTCATATCTGCCTCATAGGCACTTAGTGGCTTTTTAACCCAAATTTTCGACATGTTTTTTTATTTATTAAGGATTTACGAAAATATAAAAAATTTAGAAACTCTCACGTTAATCGTTAAAATTTCATCATTTATTTTACATTAAAGACTTTAAAAACCTGACCAGCACCTTATTCATAGTATTTTCCCAGGCATAAAGTTTTCGTGTTCTGATTTTGAACCACAAAATCAAAAAGTCAGTTGTAATACAAATATGCAGTAATCCATAGTTTTATAAAAAAAATGTTTGTAAGCATAAATAATAATGATTGTAGTTTAAAAATGACAAGATTCTCATTATTATCTGACAACGGTCTTCAGACCCCGAAAGGAACACTTCTGGTTAATTACTTCTCCTAGGGAATTTCACAAAACGGGAAACTTTACGGGAATGTATTATTTTTGATAAACTATAAAGAACTTATTCAAAAAAAATAAGATTTCTTTATTTTTGATGGTATGAATTTATATGATCTTTTCATAAAGCCTTATGAAGGCTATGATTCTTTACAGATTACATTGGAAGCATCAGGTGCAATTTTCGGAATACTGAGCGTATTTTTTTCCATTAAGAAAAATATATGGGTGTACCCTACCGGCATTATTTCAACCCTGATCTATGTATACCTTCTTTTCAATGCCGGGCTGCTGGGAGACTGTATGATCAATATCTATTATTCTGCCATGAGTATTTATGGCTGGGTTTTATGGGCAAGAAATTCTGAAGATCATGTTCATGTAGAAGTTACATGGGCTACCCGAAAAGAATGGATATATGCAAGTATTCTTTTTGTGCTGAGTTTGGCATTTGTTACTTTTATTTATTATTGTAAACCTTATATTGATAATTTAGAAGGTGCTTATTTTGGATTATATCATCTCGATTGGGCAAACTGGATGGATATTTTCACTACTTCCATATTTTTAGTAGGAATGTGGTTAATGGCCAAACAGCGTATTGAAAGCTGGATTTTCTGGATTATCGGAGATCTGATTTGCATCCCTATGATGATTTTTAAGGGACTTGGAATCACTTCGGTTCAATATTTGGTATTTACTATAATGGCGATCTCAGGATACGTCAATTGGAAAAAAAGTTTTAAAGAAAAAAGTACAATAAAGTCATGAAAAATTTATTTAAAATAGCAGTCAGTATTTTTGCTATTGCCAGTTTAACATCTTGTTTAGCATATACCGACGGATACGGCAGCAATAATGGAGGTTATGGTTATGGTGATCCCTATTATAATAACGGGTATTACTATGCTCCTTCAGGATACTACGGAAGCGGTGGATATTGGGGCAATGACGGCTATTATTACAGAAACAACGTTAATTATTACTATGATAATGGAATTCCTTATTACTATGACAGTTATAACAACTCCAGAAGAAAAGTTTATGTAGAAAGAAGGTCTTCTTCTTCTTCGAGACCTCAAAACGGATTCCAGAATACGCGTACAACGAACAGTAACGGTTCATATAATAATAACGGAGGATTCAATAATAATAGAAACTCTAATAACAACAGCGGATTCAGAAACCAGAATAGTGGTTATCAAAACAATCAGGGAAACCAAAACAACAGTGGTTTCAGAAATTCCAACAGTAACAGCGGATTCAGAAATCAAAACAGCAGTAATCAGAACAATCAGGGAAACCAGAATAACAGCGGTTTCAGGAATTCTGAAAGCAGCAGCAGATCAGAGTCTTCTGGCGGTGGATTCAGGAATAGCTCAGGCAGCCAAAGCACCAGTTCAAGCAGACAACAAAGCGGCGGAGGCGGCTTTAGATAAAACGATTATAAATAAGGAAACGAACAGCTAACACTGTTCGTTTTTCATTTAAAATATAGTAATTTTGCTTCTTCATTTAACAAAAAAATATGGAATTTTATAAATATCAGGGAACAGGGAATGATTTTGTAATGGTAGACAACCGTGATCTGCAATTTACCAAAGATAAAGACAGTATTGAAAAATTATGTGACAGACGTTTCGGAATAGGTGCTGACGGTCTTATTTTATTGGAAAACGATCCTGAATATGATTTTAAAATGGTGTATTACAATTCCGATGGTGGGGAAAGTACAATGTGTGGAAACGGAGGAAGATGTCTTGTTGCTTTTGCTTTTTTCCTGGACATTTTTGAAGACAAATGTAAGTTCATTGCAACCGATGGTGAACATGAAGCTGAAATCCATAACGGAATCATTAAATTAAAAATGATCAATGTGGATACTGTTTCCCATGATGGAAATGATTTTGTTCTGAACACCGGATCTCCTCATTATGTAAAATATGTAGACAACCTGAAAGATTATCACGTATATGATGACGGATATAGCATCAGAAATTCTGAAAAATATAAAGAAAAAGGAATCAATGTGAACTTTGTAGAAAAAATTTCTGATAATGAAATTTTTGTAAGAACCTATGAACGAGGTGTTGAGGACGAAACTTACAGTTGCGGAACAGGAGTTACAGCTTCTGCTTTAACTTTTCTTCAAAAACATAATCTAACCTCTGTAAAAGTTAAAACTTTAGGTGGAAACCTTAAAGTATATGCTGAAAAAAGCGGTGATGCATTCCAAAATATTTGGTTGGAAGGTCCTGCAAAGCAAGTTTTTAGAGGTAAGACAGATCTTCTTTAAAAACAAAAAACTTTTAATCAACATTTATAAAGAATGAAAAAAGCAATTCTCATTGTTATTCTGCTTGTTTTTGTAGTGGCAGGATTTTTTGGTTTGAGATTTTATAATAAATATTTAGGGAATAACGTAGAAAAGGACGGTTATGTTCTGATTCCTCATAGAGCAGGCTTTAAACAGATCCTCGATTCTATTGCTCCTTATATTAAAGACAGAGAGTCTTTTGAAGCTGTGGCTAAGGAAAAAGGCCTTGACACAAATTTTAAACCAGGGCGATATCATATTCAGAGCGGAACAGGTAACAAAAACCTTGTCAATATGATCAAAGCGGGTAACCAAACTGCAAATTCTTACCGAATAGGTGATTTTGGAGATATGTATCAGATGATTGGTAAGGTGACTAAAAAAACAGAAATTGATTCATTACATTTTGTGAATGATCTGGATGCTGTTGCACAGGAGAAAGGCTATAAAAATGTTGAAGATTTAAAAAAATATTTTTTCATTGATACTTATAATTTTTTCTGGACAGTAAGTCCTAGAGAATTTTTTGCAAAGTTCGAAAATCAATATAATGATTTCTGGACGAGTGAAAGAAAAAACAAAGAACAGCAGTCCGGTCTTACAAGAGATCAGATTTACGCTCTGGCTTCTATTGTTTATAAAGAGTCCGGAGGGAAAAAGGACGAAATGAAAACGATTGCAGGATTATATTTAAACCGATACAGAAAAGGCATGAAACTTCAGTCCGACCCTACGGTAATTTATGCAATCAATAAGCAGACTAATTTTAAAGAACCTATAAAAAGAGTATTATATAAGCATTTATCTACACCATCACCTTATAATACTTATGCCAACGCAGGTATTCCTCCGGGACCCATCTGTGTAGTGGATAAGAATTCAATAGATGCTGTTTTAAATGCCGAAAACAACAATTATATATTTATGTGTGCTGATCCGGCAAGATTCGGATACCATAAGTTTACGGCGAGTGCTGAAGAACATGCAGTGAATGCAAAGGCTTATCAGGACTGGCTCAACTCAAAAAATATAAAATAAGCTTAGAAAGCACCTGAAAATTTAAACAGTTAGAAAAAACATACAACCATAATGTTTTGAAGATCAAATTGATATGGATATTCGAAATATTAAGGGTTATTCTTTCACGATCTTATACAAAAAAAATAACCTATGAAGAATAAGACAGAAATTGTCACTATTTTCACCAGAAAAACTTTAGGACTTACCTTAGTACTTTCGGCGGCAGCGATGGCTTTTGCACAGGAAAAAGCTGGAGTTTCCGGGACTTTTGTCAACAAAAAAAATCAACCGGTTCCTTATGCTTCCGTAACTTTCAGCAATAAGGCCAATAAGACTTTAAGTGATGCTGTACTGACAGATGAAAAAGGGCAATATACCCTTCAGCTTATGCCCGGAGACTATGATATTACGGTAGAAGCCATTGATTACAAAAAAAGTGTAGTTAGCAAAAATATTGCAAAAGCAGGTAATATCGGAGCTTTATCTATTGAAGCAGAATCAACTTCTACTGTTGATGGTAAAACAAAAGAAATACAAGGTGTTGTTATTACCGCTTCGGCAACCAAAGCATATAAAGTGGAACTTGATAAGAAAACCTATGATCCTTCACAGGATATTGTAAGTAAAGGAGGAAATCTTCAGGATGTTTTGACCAATGTTCCTTCAGTTTCTGTAGATACAGACGGAACGGTATCGATGAGAGGAAATTCCAATGTAAAATTTCTTATCAACGGAAAGCCATCGTCTCTTCTTGGAATAGATGATGGAGCCAATGCTTTGCAAAGTATTCCTGCAGATCAGATTGAAAGAATTGAGGTAATCACCAACCCTTCTTCTAAATTTGAGGCAAGTGGAACTGCCGGTATTGTGAATATTATTCTTAAAAAGGATAAAAAGATGGGATTCAACGGTAGCGTAACCGGGACTTTAGGTTATCTTCCAAGAACCAATCTTAATGCGAACTTAAACTGGAGAAAAGGTAACTGGACCTGGTTTTTAAATGGTGGCGGTGGTTATCAGAAGAATGAAAGCACCATGAAGAATACCACCACCAGAAAGGATGATATTGACAGCCTGGCTTCTGATGCTTTCCCTTTTACTCAGTATTCTCAACAAAATGGTAAAACGACAAGAGAAAGTAACACTTATAATGTGACTGCTGGTTTTACTCATGATTTCAGTGATAAAACATCCATCAATTTCTCAGGAATGATCAGAAGTTTTGACACGGATCAGACAGGTCTTAATTCTTATGATGAAAAACTGTATACGACTCCTACTTCTGGTGTAAGCAATGTTTTAAGAGAAAGAAACAGTTACGGAAATAACACAAACCTGGCAACCCAGTTTGATCTGGGTCTTGATCAGAAAATTGGAGACAATGGCCAGTTATTATCCGCATCTGCAAGTTACCAGACGAACAAAACAGACGGAATTAATAAAATTGTTCAAAGAACATTTATTGAAAATATTGTACAGCCAAACGGTAATATCACCAATAATGTAAGTACGGATTCTAAAACGGATACCTTCATTGGAAAAATCGATTATGAACTTCCAATAGGTGAAAAATCTAAATTAGAAGCCGGAGCACGTTATGATTATAACAGAAATACTTATAATTATTTTGTAGATCAAAAGTTAAACGAGCAACCTGCAACTACCAGATTCGATTTTACAAGTAATACGGTATATTCTGAAAAAATCTTGGGAGTTTATGCACAGTTTAAAAGTAAAATTGGAGAAAAATTTGCGTATCAGTTAGGATTAAGAAGTGAGACTTCAAAAATTGATGTTAATTTTCAAAATTATGATGTAAACGGAAACCCGGCAAATACTCCGGAAGTTAATAAAAACTATACTAAGTTCTTCCCTTCTGTATTTTTAAGTTATGATCTGGCAAAAAACAATCAGATCTTGTTAAATTATTCAAGAAGAATTAACCGTCCTAGAGCTTTTTCCCTGATTCCTTTTATGTCTTTTGATGATGACAGAAACTATTTCAGAGGAAACCCGAATCTTAATCCAACCTACGAAAACTCTTTTGAACTTGGATATAATCTTTCAAATAAAAAGATCACGTTTAATCCAACTTTGTATTTTAAAAAGTCTGAAGACGAGCAAAACAGATATCAATATGTAGATCAGACGGGAGCGGTAAACACCATTCCTTTCAACGTGGGTACGGAGACCAATTATGGTTTGGATCTGAACGGAACTTACGATCCTTATAACTGGTGGAAAATAATGCTTTCTGCTGACCTTTACGGATATAAAAATACAGGAAGCTATAACTTATTCCCTGACAATCCAAAAACCTTAAATGATTTCTCAGGTTCGGGATTCTCATACAGAATACGTTTTAACAATACATTTAAACCAACAAAAAACTTAAGCCTTCAAATTCAAAGTTTCTACAGAGCTGCTGAGAAAACAGCTATGAACAACAGAAAGGCAATGTATGGGATAGATTTTGGAGCGAGCCAGACCATCTGGAAAGGAAACGGAATTATAGGATTCAACATCAGAGACATCTTCAATACCAGAAAAATGAAAAACTTCTCCGATAATGCTCAGTTTACCAGAGAAATGGAAATGCAATGGCAGCCAAGACAGTTTGCTTTATCTTTCACTTATAAGTTCAAGCAAGGTGAGAAGATTGATGCCAAACCTAAAATTAAAAAAGATATTAATTCTAATACAAAAGGCGACGAAGAACAAGGCGGCCCAATGTAATACAACAAAAATCCCGAAAGAAACTTTCGGGATTTTTTATTTCTGTTATTTTACAGGTTCTGCTTTTGCGTATTTTTCTTTTTCAGCTTCATAGATTCTCCTTCTCAGATCACTGGTGGAAAACCTATGGTCTCTTTTGTTGAAAAATAGCTCAATTCCTTTTTCTTCACAGTATTTTTTACCTGTAAAGTCTTTGTCCATATAATCATCACCAATGATTCTTACGTCAATCACAAATGATTTAAGAATATCCAAAAGGTCTTCTTCTGTGTAATAAGGAATAATCTCATCCACAGCATTCACCGCTTTCAGTTGAATATATCTTTCAACAATAGTCTGACTTGGCTTATTTTTGTTTGGACGATCGTGGGACGGATCGATTTGAAGTCCGACGATTAAATAGTCACATACAGTTTTAGCTTCTTCAAGCATTTTAATGTGACCTGCATGCAATAAGTCAAATGACGAAAATGTAATACCTATTCTCTGTGTCTTCATATTAATGTTAAAATTAAAGTTCCGCTGAAATAAATGTTTTCTAAAAAGATAAAACACCTAATTTCAAGGAAGATGTTTTTGTAATTTGTTTTATGATCGTTTAAATTGCTCTTTCTATATAAGCATTTCTCAATGCTAAGTTATGAATTTCTGGTGTTCAGATATTTCTGCCATTCCCAAACCGTTCTTAGAGCTTCTTCAAGCGAGGTTTCGGACTTCCAGTGAAGTTCTTTTTCAGCTTTATCAGGATTTGCATAGGCAATCGTGATATCTCCTTCTCTTCTGTCGCAGATCTGATAAGGTACTTCTACATGATTGGCTTTCTCAAATGCTTTTACCACTTCCAGTACAGATGATCCTTTTCCTGTTCCCAGGTTGTAGATATCTATCACAGCGTCTGATGAAGAATCTCCTATCAGTTTCTTTAATGCTGCGACGTGTGCTTTTGCAAGATCAACAACATAGATATAATCACGAACGGCCGTTCCGTCCTCTGTAGGGTAATCATCACCCCAGATATTCAGTTTCTCACGTACTCCAGAAGCAGTCTGCATCACATAAGGCACTAAATTATTAGGAATCCCTATCGGCAGTTCTCCCAGCTTTCCGGAAGGATGCGCTCCGATTGGATTAAAATACCTTAACAGTGATATTTTACTTTGATAGGCTTTAGCAAAATCAATCAGGATCTGTTCTCCCATTTGTTTTGTTTTCCCATAGACGCTTTCAGGTGCTTTCAACGGAGTATTTTCATCTATCGGCATTACATCTGCCTGTCCGTATACCGTACATGATGAGCTGAAAATAAAGTTGGAGATCTTTCTTGTTTTAAATTCCTGAAGAATATTAATCAAAGAAAACAGATTATTCTCATAATAATCTACAGGAATGATCTGGCTCTCTCCTACCGCTTTAGAGGCGGCAAAATTGATACAACCATCAATCTGGTGAGCATCAAAAACCTGAGTAAGAAGTTCTTTTCTTCTTAAATCAAAAGGATAAAAAACAGGTTTTTTACCTGTAATTTCCTCAATGTTTTTTAAAATAAACCTTTCCGTATTGGATAAATCATCTACAATAACCACTTCAAAGCCGTTATTAAGAAGTTCTACAACAGTGTGAGAACCAATATATCCAAGTCCGCCGGTAACAAGTATTGCCATCTTTATTTTTTAATCTTAGCGCTCTCTTAGTCTTCGCGTTTTCCTATATTTTCAATTTCATTTATTCCTATCTCTTCTTTCTCGCTATTTTTATTAAGATAAAAGATATAAAAAACAATAAAACCTATAACTCCTGTATTAAAAGTAATTACAAAGTTATAATATGAGTTATTAACATAAGTTTTAATTAGGGTATATTCGGCATAACAAACCAAAATAAAGATCATTACTGCAAAAAAATTGAGAATAGTCTTTGCCCGTTTTATTTTAAAATAAATGATCGTTACCGAAATTAAATTTATGATAATATAAAAAGAGTATTTTGTAATATTTTCATAAATACTCTCTTTATAATATGTTGAATAAGATGAGGAATTATAAGACGTCAATGTATTTATGATATAGATTGAATAAAGCCCTACAATAAAAAGGTGAAATCCTAAAAAGAATGTATACTTTCTCCCTTTTAAAAAAAATTCCTTCATACTTATTTTATCCCATAAACTCGAGCACTGCATCCGTAATATACTTCAGCTGCTCTTCGTCCAATTCTGTATGCATCGGTAGAGAAATTACCTGATCCAAAAGCTTATCAGTATTCACAAAGTCTGCTGCATTACTTTCCTGGAAGTAGGCTTTCTGCTTTCTTAACGCTACCGGATAATAGATCATTGCAGGAATTTCTTTTTCCGTTAAAAACTTCTGAAGCTCATTACGTTTTCCATTCAGAATTCTTAATGTATACTGGTGGAATACGTGAGTAGAGTTCTCCGCTCTTTTTGGAGTCAGGATATTCGGGTTTCCTTCGAATGCTTCATCATAAAAATCAGCTGCTTTTCTCCTTGCTTCGTTATAAGAATCAAGGTGAGGAAGTTTCTTTCTTAAAACCGCTGCCTGAATGCTGTCCAAACGTGAGTTTACTCCTACCTCATCATGGTAATATCTTTCGTACATTCCATGGTTTACAATTCCTCTTAAACGGTGAGCTAATTCATCATTATTGGTAAAGATAGCACCTCCGTCTCCGTAGCATCCCAGGTTTTTTGAAGGGAAGAAAGAAGTAGTTCCCACAGTAGACATTGTTCCTGCCTGTTTTACACTTCCGTCAGAGAAGGTATATTCTGAACCGATTGCCTGAGCATTGTCTTCAATAACAAATAAATTGTGCTCTTCAGCAATTTTTAAAATTTCTTCCATGTTGGCACACTGTCCAAAGATATGCACTGGAATAATCGCTTTTGTTCTTGGCGTAATTGCTTTTTTAATCTGTTCAGTAGAAATTGTGAATGTATCATAATCTACATCTACCAGTACAGACTTTAATTTAAGAAGGTGAATAACCTCTACTGTAGCAGCAAAAGTAAAATCAGCCGTGATAATTTCGTCTCCTTCTTTCAGATCCAAAGCCATCAGGGCAATCTGTAATGCATCTGTACCATTGGCACACGGAATCACATGTTTTACTTCTAAATAAGACTCCAATTCATTCTGGAAAGACTTTACTTCAGGACCGTTAATAAATGCCGCAGAATCCATTACATTCAAAACTGCATTGTCTACATCATTCTTTATTTTGTAATACTGACTTTGCAAGTCAACCATCTGAATTTTTTTCATATACTAAATATTTCTGTAAAAATAAGGAATTTAAAATCCTATCAAAAATTTTATTGATTTTGTTTTTATCTTTATACAAATAAATTTTATGAAAAAACTTTTACTCTTTTGTTTCCTAACTGGTTACCTTACCGTTTCCGCACAAACGGAGCTTGTTTTTGTTTACTTCACGGATAAGCCTAATAAAGCGGCTTTTTATGCAAATCCACTATCGGAACTCAGCCAGAAATCACTCAACAGGCGTACCGCGCTGGGAATTCCGCTCAATGATCAGGATGCTCCTATTGAACAGTCTTACCTTCAGAATCTTCAAAATTTGGGATTTGTTGTTACGGATTATTCAAAATGGCTTAATGGTGCGGCAGTCAATGCCACTCCTGCACAAAAAACATTACTTCAGGCTCAAACTTATGTTTCCTCTGTTGAAAGTTTTGCCAGAAACAGTTCTACTACTGTAAAAACAGTACCAGGAAAATGGAAAGACGATGCCAGCATTAATAAAGTACTTACCAAT
>CBFQYI010000030.1:0-18313 GCA_965720825.1 uncultured Chryseobacterium sp.
AGGAATAGAAGTGAGAAAGAATTACGAACCTAAATTCAATATCGGTACAGTGTGTAGTGGAAACGGTTACAGTGTAACGCTTTTCAACACCTCTACGATATTTGAAATCAACCCGTCGTCTATTACCTATACATTTACTTCGCCGGGACAGCCTACTCAAACAGGACAATCGGCTACTTATAATCTTGCGCCGGGTACTTATACCTTTACAATGACTGTGTCTGCACCAGGGAAACCAACGTGCACCACTACGCAGACTGTTACATTAGCTCCGGTTCCTGATACCACATTCCTGGTTCCTGCCTGGTTATGTGCACGTTCGCCTATTACGTTCAGTCCTATAAATTATGTTCCAGGCAATACCTACACGTGGATCTTTGATGGTACCTCTTACGTTACAACAGGACCAGATGCCACGATAACGTATAATACAGCAGGAACAAAAACAATTCAGTTGAAAATTAAAACACCTATGGGTTGTGAATATACTTCTGCAATCATTGGTGTTAATGTGAAAGAGGCTACTCTGGATGGTACTATAGCACCTCCTTCATTGGTAGCTTGTATGGGAAGTGCTCCAAATATCGTATTTACCAGTACGCTTGGATCTCCTAGCCAGTATATCTGGATGAATGGTTCTCAGGCTGTATCTGGAGCGCCAAACTCTCCGGTATTCACTCCTACACAATCTGGTAATTACTGGCCTGTGCTGGTATCATCAGATGGATGCAGAACTAGTGTAATGAGTACTAAAGCTATACCTGTAACACTTAAAAATCCTCCATATGTTAACATATCAGGAGTAGCAAATATCTGTGAAGGATCTTCAACGGTACTTACCGGTATTGTAACGGATAATACATTGGAATATCAATGGAAAAAAGGAAATTCAGTGGTTGTACCATGGGCTTCTGCTCCTTATCCTATTGCTATAAGTACAGGACCATTAACGGCAGGTACTTATGTGTATACACTGGAAGTAAGAACTCCGGGTACATCAGGATGTACAAGCAGTAAAAGCTTTACAGTTACTGTAAATAGCCCACCAGCGCCAATTTCAGTAACTTATAATATGGCAAGCTGTCAGCCTTATCGTGTTGTGTTAACAGCATCTGGACCGTCTGCAGGAGTGTATAACTGGAGCAACGGAATGACAGGTCAGTCTATCACAGTATACGAAGGTGGTGCTTATCAGGTTATTTACACAGCGCCAAGTGGATGTAAAGTTGTAGGTAATGTACAGGTTCCATTAAGCCTTGAAAGTCTGATGTGGGTATTCCCGACAGGATGCTATGATGAATGTCTTAGAAAGAATTATGTTTTAGGACCAAAAGGAGTCTTTGATCATCATGATTGGCTGTTGTTCGGAAACAGCATCCAGAGTGGAAACAATGATTATATTTATCCATTGTATATTGGTGCTGCAGGAACATATCAGTTGCAGATTAATCATCTGGGATGTCAGTTTACTTCTGGAACCATGAATTACTATCCGGGTAAAGAATGTGGATTCGAAACAGAATGTAAACTGGAAGCAAGTATCAAAGACATGAAATGGGTTGGGGATCACTATAACGTTTATGGTGTTATCTATAATGGCGGAAGCCAGCCGATAAGTCTTACTGTTTCAAGTCTTAATGGATTTGGAATTTACCTTCCATCTATTATTACGATTCCTGCTGGCGGAGTGTATGATATGAACGCTAATCCATTGGCATTCTATCCAAACTCAGGCTTCCAGGGTACTGATGAGATTTTATTCTCCAATGAAACATGTAAGTTTACTACCAAAGCGGTAGATCCTAACTGGATGGGTATGAAAAATGCAGGAAGAAGTGTGATGGCAACGTCAGTTTCTTCTCTGAAAATGACCCCGAATCCTGCGAAGGAAAAAGTGAAAATCTCGTATAATACGGGCAATGAAAAATTACTGGCAAAACAGGTTACGGTTTTTGATGCCATGGGCAATGTCAAATTCCGCAAGGAACTGAAAACGGCTTCCGGAGAGGTAGACGTGGATGTTACCAGCTGGCTGCAGGGTGTTTATATTGTTATTGTACAAACGGGAGACACCTCATTACAAGGAAAACTAATTAAAAATTAGTAGCTTATAAAGCAGTGTTCTCTTCGGAGAGCACTGTTTTTTTATAGTATGTGATAATTAAATGAATTTTTATGATACGATTAAAAAACAAACTTTGGGGATTACTTCTGATAGTACCGGGATTATCTTTTAGCCAGACCTACCAATGGCAATGGGGAAAACAGGCAGGAGGATTAACAGGTTCAGCCGATCCTGGCTTTCATTATGTCTTTGATGAATCCATAAGGGATATTGTAGTAGATAACAACAATAATACTTATTACCTTGCAACGATGCGTGAACAGGGGCAAAACCTGAATGGTACTTCTGTAACCAATTACGGTCTGAGTGATCTTTTTCTGTTCTCTGCTGATTGTGCAGGAAATATAAGATGGTCCAGACCCATAGGGGGTTCAGGAGATGGAGAAAACGCATGGCATATTAAAGTGGATAATAACGGAGGAGTATATGTGCTGGCAACACTTTATAACAATTCATATGTAGGGGATCCTAATGCTGTTCCTATGCATTTTGATGATACCCATACACAACCTTTGTATACTTATTATGACCAAACAACAGAACCTGCCCATAAAGCAGCTTTTCTGTTAAAATATAATACTTCGGACGGTACGCTGGCATGGAGCAAATCTTTACAGGGAGATGTCAACTATTTCTCCCGCATGTGCGATGTTCAGATGATGTATATGGACTCTTCCAAAAACATTCATGCTATAATGGGATTCAGAGCGGGAACGCATTTAAACGGATTAATTACAGTGCCTTCCACCTTTACGTCAACCTATCAGTATTATGCGGTTAAGTTTAATTATGATAATGGTAATATGACACCAGCGACTCCTTTGCTTCTTCCTATTACAGGAGATGCAATCAATATTGTAGGAAGAGAGGGAAAAGTGAATGTAGTATACGATGAAGGCTTGAATCGTTATTATATTGCTGGTAAAAGAATGGATCCTGGATTCAGTAATCTGGTTGATCTTTCCTATAATAATGTTCCCTTTACAAAAGCCGCTTATGTATTTGCTTTTGATGGTACTACCGGAGCTGAGGTATGGAGAAAAGAACTCAATAATGGTACCACAAGTACGGATGATGAAATTCATTCTATTATCAAAGATCCTGTAACTTCAGATATTTATATTTCAGGACGTTATTATAATGGAATAACCGTGCCTGCCACTTTCGGAAACTATACTTTTCCTTTGAGAAGTTATGTGGAAGCCGTTCCGTTTGTTATGAAAATGAATGCTGCAGGTGCAGTACAGTGGGCAAAAACTCCGGAAGCGATGTCTGGTCTTCAGTTTGGTTATCGTTTTACCAAAGGAACAATTGCTATTAATGGAAATGAAATAGGCTTTGCTAAAGGAAGCTGGTCTGATGTCTGGGGCAGTTATGCAATGGTACGCCCTGATGGGGACAGATCCGATCCTTTATTGGTGAGACTTAATAAAGATACCGGAGATGTTTTGGGAACAGGAGAGATCCGCAGTAATTTTTATGTTATCGATGAATTTACGGCAGTTACTGCAGATAATGACGGTAACTATGTAGTGGGAGGTTTTTTTCATGATCAGCTGTTTACGGATGCCAATGATAATGTCAATACAATGGCTGTTAATGTAGCAGGAGGGAAATCTCAGTCTTTTTTTACAAAATTTGCTAAATCAGCGTGCAGCCAGATGTCGGTAGAAGAAACGGCTGCTCAGGCAGGAATGCAATTATACCCAAATCCGGTTCAGGATGTACTGACGATCAGGAGTAAAGAGCCTTTGGTTTCTTATGAAATCTTTGGAGCAACGGGACAATTGATAAAGCAGGCAACTTTGAATATGACGCAGGAACAGATCGTATTATCTTCTCTTCAAACAGGAGTATATTATATTAAACTTAAAACAAAATCTTCAACAGTAACAGAAAAGATACTGAAGAAGTAAAAAAAATAAAACTGAAAATTAATAACCTTATATATAAAACAGTGTTCTCCAAAAGAGGGCGCTGTTTTTTATAATGGCTCGTTGATGGAATTGAATAACCTATTCGTATTTTTGTACAGAATTAAGCAGCTAAACTGTTTGTTCCAACCTATGAGCACTACATTTTCTGACCATGATCAAATTGAGGTGGTTTCTTCTTTTTCTGAACTTGTGAATACCCGTTTTCAAGGCACTATGAATGCCATTTGCTGGCAAAGGAATTTAGTGGGCGACTTTAAAGAAATTGTCACAAAGCTTCAGTTGAAAGATGATATTACAGAAGTTTCCGGCGAAGATCTTTTAGCATTGGAATTGTCAGAAGAGGGAAGTGTTGCAAGAGAAATTATTTTAAATGACCTGCAGTTATTAACAGATTTCGGAGCATCTCCGGTTCTTAATTTGCTTAAATGTTATGAGCGAGATGAGGAGCTCGGTTTTATTTCAACAGACGTGTACTCCTATCATGTCGACCGTTCACCAGTTGGGACAGACACTTTTCTTTGTACTTATCACGGGACGGCAAGTGATATCATAGCCAATGATCAGGTGGAACAGAAAATTTTAATTCCTGAAATCCGGGAACAGCTCAAAAAATTACATGAGGGTCCTGAAGACGAATTTGAAGACTTCCTGAAAGAGTATTTCTTCGATCTTCATTATCAGCCTAAACCCAATGGAGAACCTGTCAATTTAGGAATTGGCCACCTTTGGCGCATTGCAGTTGATCATCCTGATCAGGAAGCTTTACCTTGTGTTCACAGAGCGCCTGTAGAAAATGACGGGGAATATCGTTTACTCTTAATTTGCTGATGATTGTTTTTTGAATAAAATCAATTTGAAGAATTCTTCTACTCCTGGCTTAATGCGGTTAGTTTGTTTAAGTAATCTTTACTTTCAATATTCCCGATCGCAAACTCGTGTTCCAGTAATTTAATTTTTTCTGTCCTGGTATAAGGGCGGTTATAGATTGTATTCAATGTATTTTCTTCATCAGCGATAGGGTCGAAAATATCCTTAAGATCACGATATGCCTGATAATATCTGATTCCCAATAATCTTTGTGAATGGGCATTGAAGTGAATGCCGTCAGGATTGGAGTCAAGCCCTTTTGCTGTAACGAAAAAACTGTTTTCATGAGATCGGGCAAAATCTTCCAGTTCACGATTGACAAGCGAATAATGGGTAAAATACTGACCCAAAATTCCTTTGGGTAAAAAATCTCCCAAACCTCCGATGATGAGAGGAACTTCAGGAATGTTAAGCTCCTGACGTAAAGCATTAATAATTTCAGAGAACTTTTCCTGATACTTCTCTGTTTTTTCAGGAGAACAGTCACTTTCACCCTGATGCCATAAAATTCCTTTAATTTTACTTGTTCGCTGGGCAAGTCTGCCTTGTGATACCGTATTTTCAAAGAGTGCACGGCCTACCGCCCAGTCATCAAGGCTGGTTCCTCCGTCAGCACATGGAATCAAACCGATTTCATCCTGTTCGTTATCCAGTCTCCATGCTGCTGCAAATGATGAAGCAAGACTTACCCCTGAGCTGGGGCGATCAAAATTAATTGGTTCACACATCATCTGCCATAATCCGTTTCTCTGCATTTTAATATGTTCATCAAAAATAGGAGGGACTTCTTTAGCGTAACCACGCCCGGCCATATTGGATTGACCTATCATTAAAAAAGAATGTGTCATTATTGTTTATTTAATTGTAGGCCAATGCTTCTGCTGAATGATTTCCAGGCCAGTTTTTTTATTTCATTAGGCGCAATATCTCCGGATCTGTATGCTGTGATGGTTGCAGTGATACTATTGGTGAAAAGAATTTTTATCCAGGGTAGTGGCAACTGGCTATCTATTAACTGTTCTTTCTGAAGTTTTTGCAGGGCATCAAATACATCGGTTCTTGCTTTTAAATATTCCTTACTAATTTCAGTTTTATAGGTAGGTTCAATTTCGTTTAGCTTTATTAAAAAAGCATACTTTGTTCCGCTGTCAATTCCCGCATATAATAAATTTTCAAGCTGTACCAAAGGATCAGAGGAACTGTTACAGGCTTTAATGGCAGCTTCTTCCCATGCCTGCATCATATTTTGATTGCATGTTTCCAGTAATTCGTTGCGGTTTTTAAAATACCGGTGCAATGTTCTGCGGTTAAGGTTACAGCGTACTGCAATCTCTTCAAATGTTGCCGAAAAATTCTCATTGAAGACCGCTATAGCTGTATCGATAATTTTTTGTTTGGTATTCATTATTTTTAATTGGCTCAAATTTACGACAAATGTCTCAATTTTGAGACATTTGTTTTGAAAATAGAAATAATTAGAAACAGGTGTTAAAAATAACAGGCAGTAAATCAATTGATTGAATTTATTTTTTTAAATCCCAAGCAAGGATATGGAAATTCTGTATTTATATAGATGAGTACTCAATACAATATTTTTTAATCAAAATAATTAATTCAAAATCAAAATGAAAAAAATCAATCATGTAAAATTGATATCAATGCTTGTGATCTTACTGGCTATTCCTTTTGCTCTGGCAAGCTGCAGTAATGATGATGATACTCCAAAACCTAACCCTGTGACGATCAGTTTTGATGATCTTAACGGTGAATACACAGGAAAAGCAAGTGTCTCTCAGGGAACTGTGAACGGAGAAACTGCGGTTACTTTTTCGGCTAAGAAAAACCTGATTTCCTATTCAGAATTTCCTATGAAAGAGATTGTTTACTCAATAATTTCTGATCCTGTGAAAGCCAATCAAGCCTTAACAGCCATCGGAAAAATAAAATATGACCTGGATTATACAGCAGTTCTATACCAGTATAAAAAGGAAATAGAACTTAATATTCTTCCTAAAGAATTAACTGTTCAAGTCCCTGTGGATGGGGTAAACAAGAAAGTTGTCATAACGTTTACGGCTTCCAAGAAAGGGTTGTTTACCAAACAGAATACGCAAAATATGAATTTTGAACTGCTTGCGAGTAAAATAACCGTTGAAGGAACTGCTTTAAATCCTTTCAATCCTATAAAATATAATTTTCAAATGCTGAAGAAGTAATCGCAGTAAAGAATATGGTACAGATGCACTTACACAAGTGCATCTGTTTTTATGTAACATATTCATTACCATTTGATTTTTATTTTGGGAACTACTTTTTTTATTTCTTTGGCTACATTAGTTCCTGCTTTCCCCAGTTCATTGCTTATGTTTCTTACCACTTTTACCGCTTCATGATTTTTCCCGGGACCATATTGTAAGTCATGAACTGTAGTATTCCATGTTTTGACAATATCGTTATTGGGACCAAACTGACCTTTTAAAGCATCTCCAATTTGATTTAATCCTTTAACGATGGTGTTATTTTTTCCGAAACAGCCATTGTCACCACCTACACCGTTTGTTAAACATTTGCTTAATTCACGATAGGTGAGTTGGCCACCTGCGCAGCCTGCAAATGCATACGGTTGTCCTCCGGTACTTACGGCACACTCAACGGCTATCTGGGCTTCCGTATTCAGATTAAGTTTACTTGCTCCATAACACACGGCAGTTCCCATAAAAGATATTTCACCACTGTTGGCCTGATCTTTAAAGCAGGAAACTAATTGCTTGAGCTCAGGATCATTTACTTTATCAGCGAAACAAAGGGGATACATTTCATAATTGCCACCATATTCTTTATAGCATTTCAACATATCCTGAGTAATCTGCTTTTCTTTTGAACCGCCTAAAATACTTAGCATACAAAGACTCTGTTCCTCCATGGTTGAAGAGTTTTTAGCACATTTATAAATTTCAAGCTCTTTTTTACCAGCCATATTTGTTACCATACAGTCCCCGAATTTCATCTGATTTAATGAGCCATCAAAATTCAAAGAATTCTTATAACAGTCTACCGCAGTTTGCTCACTGGTCATCATCACATCCCCAAAAGGTCTTTGCTCGTCAATAATCTGGGTAGGTAATGGTCTCACTCCGTCAGCGGTTTCAATTCCTATTTGATTATCATAGATAGGCTTTGGTAGATACATAACTGGCGGCGGCGGAACAGGAATATTAGAATAACCCACGACGCGGTATCCATATCTGTAATCTAATTCTATAATATTTTTATTAAAATCCAGAAAAAAAGCCTTTTGGTAAGGAACGGCAGACGGCAAGAGTAAATAATTAATTCCGGTTTGATCATATACGGCCTGACCAGCATTTCCCGGATTGCCATCCTGAACAATCACCCCTGTACTGTACATGGTAAAAGACTGACCATAAGTAGTCAAAAACATCTGTCCGATTGGATAAACCTGCGCAAACAGGAAGGAACAGAAACACAAAAGTGAAATCAGCACACTTAAAATTGATAGTTTTTTAATAATTGTGTCCATGGTACTTTTTTTTGATAAAGTTACCGTGTAGACAAGTACCAGGAAATTACCCTTTTTCGCTATTTGTATACTTCAATGAGTCAGAAATTTGCTCTGCCTCTACTATTTTTTAAGTATGTTAACCTCTAATTGCATTATATTTTCATATCATAATTATTCATGCTGATCACAAAGTAATGTTCAATTGTTTTCTGAGCTTTTTTGCACATTGACAAAAGATCATTTCTGGAAGTGGTATCGAAAGTAAAATCATCATGGGTTGTAACAATATACTCAGTTACTATTTCAATATTTATTAGATCGAATTCTGCTGCTTCATTTTTTAACCTCTGTTCTTCCTGGAAGAAAGGAAGGTTACAGAAAATGGAATTTTTAAACTGAAAAAGGTGTATGATCTTCACTGTATTAATATCTATTTAATTAAGTTGATTTAGGATTTTTCGGAAAACTTTCTTTCATTTTTACATTCATCCATCGGTTAAGTATAACCTGTTCCGAAGGAAGTTGGTAAATACCTCCTGAAAGTATATGCAGTAAGCTGTCCCAGAGGTTGCCTTTTTTACTGCATGCATGGCTGTAATCTGTTAATATTTTCAAATATTCCTGCTCGTATATTCTGGCTTCTTTTAACGTGTAATTTTTGGGTATATTTTTAATAATATCAAAAGTGGTTTTGTTAAAGATTTTTGGGGTGTATTTATCTATAAAGTCAGATTCAAGTCTGCATATATTTATCAGAGGCGTGAGTAAAGATAATATTTCGTCATAAAAGCTGCATATACCGGTTTTCCAGGGTAACATTTCTTCTTTTGGTAAAATCTGATTACCTAGTTGAATGAGTTTTTCATGATTACCTTCTAACGCATTTATATAGATTTTATTCTGCTGCCAGAATATAGAAGAATTGATTTTCTTTTTTGTGAAAATATTCTCTGCTATATATTCAAACTGTAGTCTGATATATTGTATATTATCACTGATATCAACCAAAACAGACTGCCAAAGATTATGTTTGCTCAGACTGCAGTGAGTACTGAATACTAATCTTGATTTGTTATTGAGAATCTGTAATTCCTTTAACATGCGAAGAACTTCCCTGGAATCTCTTTCTAAGGTGATTTTGGTATTTCTGATGTAAAATAAAGAGACAAATTGTGTATAATAGGCCCTTCTTGAAATATTTTTTTTATTTCTTAGCCTCAATTTGTTCTTCGGATGCTTGGACAGCTTTTTCATTAGAATTTTATTGTAAATCATTTTTTTTGATAGTCCCTTTTTCAAAGTACTTTTGTTGTATTATAAGGGAGATAAGATATTGTCTTAAATCTCTGGTCGTGATTTCTTTATCTGTAAAAGAAAAGAATAATGGTGTTTCGTCTAAAAGATTATACAATTCAGGAAATTCTCTTTGAATTTCAACTGTTTTTTGTATTATCTTTTTGGTTAAAATTGATAGGGTATCTATATTATTCATAGCCGCTTTTTATTATCGTTAGTATCATCTTAAAACGCTTATTCCCTTTTATAGAATGAGGTTTATGAGCAGGAATTATAATACACTCACCTTTTTCCATGAAATAAGAAGCTCCGTCTATGATGATTTCTGCTTTACCGTCAACAATATGTGCTATCGTATCAAAAGAAGAAACTTTTTCGGGCAGCCCTTTGTTTTCATCAAACGACAACACAATGATATTGCCGGTTGGTTTTTCCAGTATTGTTCTGCTGGCAACGGAATTGGGAATATATTCTACAATCTGGCTGGTAATATATACTTTTGATTTCTCAAGTTCTTTATCATTCATTACGGTTTGTTTAAGCATGAAAGAGTAGAAGCTGCTGAATATAAAAGGGATAGAACTGTCTAATATCCCATCCCTTTTTTCAGTTAAAACTTTTGATAAATATACCTTTTCATTGGTTTTAACTGTTTTTGAAAACAATTTATGAAAGATTAATTTCTTTTATAATATTGAGAACTTCTTCGCGGTTTTTTCTTATTCTGTTCCCGATTCTTTCCAGCATTTCCTTTTCTTTACCTTCTTCAAGTTTCAGGTCGTGATCTGTTAATGTTGAAAATTTTTCTTTCAATTGTTTTGACTGTTCAATCCAGTCTCCGGGAGTTTTGAAAAATTTGTCACCTTTGTTGTGGTTTGTGTCCATAAGGTTGGATTTTAGTGTAACGTAATTGCTACAGTACAAAGTTGGATATTTTATAATCTATTGTATTACAGATTGTTTTTTTAATGTTGCACATATCACACTTTATAAAAATGTTGGATGGTGAGGTGTCTGAGACAGATCTTCAAAAAAGCAGGAATATGATCTTAGGTTGTATTAAGAAAGCAGAAGAGTGATAAAACTTAAAATACTAGTAATATATAATTCGAAATAAGTGGTTGATTATTCGTACCTTGTTAAACAACTATTCTGAACCGGAGACCGGGACTCTGAGTTCGTGTTTATTTACTTCTTTTGCTTTTCATTATTTGATATTCCTCCCACGTATATTCAAATCATTTATAAAAACTGTTTTTAATGGAAATATATATCCTGTTAATTTTTTCAAGAATACAGTTAATGGCAATAAAAATTACTGTTTTATATGGATACAAAAAAATATTTAGGAATGTGGACGTTTTTGGTTCCTATTCTGGCATGGCTCTCTTATATTGGAAATTCTGTTTTTTCTTCAGGGTATTATTCTGTGCTTCTCGCTTTATTTTTAATGGGAAGTGTTTTGGCTGCTGTGTATCATTCCGAAGTTATTGCCCATCGTCTGGGTGAGCCATTCGGAACTTTGCTTCTGGCATTTGCCATTACGGTCATAGAAGTAGGGCTTATTATTTCAATCATGATGGGAGCAAAAGGGTTAGAAACCATCACCCTTGCGAGGGATACGGTTTTTGCAGCCGTGATGATCATCCTTACCGGAATTATCGGGGGCTGCATTGTAATAGGCTCTTTAAAATATAGAGAACAAAGTTTTACTTTACAAGGGGTAAGTACTGCACTTATTACTCTTACCTCTGTTGTTATTTTTGTGCTCATTCTGCCCAATTATACAGTTAGTCATCTCGGAGGAGAGTATACTTCCTTTCAGCTGCTTTTTATCGCTTTGATTTCTTTAGGGCTTTACCTTGGCTTTACGATGATCCAAACGTTCAGGCACCGAAGCTTTTTCATTTCTCCACAAAATACACTATCCGAAAGCCAGCCTGTAGAGAATACTCATGATAAGATTTCCCGAAAACAATTGTTTATCAGTTGTTTATTATTAATTTTATCTCTTGGGATAGTCGTTTTACTGGCAAAGCTTCTTTCAAAGGATGTTGAACATATAGTAGTTTCAGCAGGAGCTCCAAAATCTCTGGTAGGTATCATTATTGCCGGAATTGTTTTGCTTCCGGAAGGACTGGCAGCATTCAGAGCTGCAAAAAGTGATCAGATCCAAACCTCACTCAACCTCGCTTTTGGTTCTGCGTTGGCAAGTATCGGACTGAGTATTCCTGCCATTGCCATTATATCCGTAATAACCGGCATAAGAATGTCATTAGGAATAGACATTAAATCAACAATACTTTTGGGGTTATCCCTTTTTATTATTACGGTTTCACTGGCAACGGGAAGAACCAATATCATGCAGGGAATTGTACTGATCGCTATATTTTTAATTTACCTTTTCATTACGATAGTGCCCTAAGTTTCTGTTTTTAAAATTTTAAATTAAATCATGAATATATGTAACAGTAATGAAGGAGATTATTTTGGAAAGCAGAGCCTTGCCATGAGATAGCTGACAGTTGATTCTGCTCCCTGATTGAGATTAATATTCCTCTCTTCAAGCCCGTCATAACAGCCACCTGTTGTAGGGTTATAAATGATCTGATGTAAATGATTTTTTCCTAAAAACCAATTAAAAGCACTCCTCATCATCTGCAAATATTTTTCATCCTTAAAAACCTGATAGAATGTAGATAATGCCAGGATGGTGTAAGCAACATCTATGGGCTGTTCCCCGCCTATTGATTCAGGACTTTTAACCGTTTCTTTCTGCAGCCATCCTTTATTGGAAATGACTTTGATCTCTCCCTTAATGAATATTTTAGACAGCAGAAACCTGAATGATTCATCGGCAATTTGCTTATACATTTCATCTTTGGTAGTAATCCATGCACATAATAAAGCCTCTGGGAGTAAACTGTTTCCATAGGTCAGATAGCTTTCAAACCAATGCCAGTCTCTGTGTTTTTCATGCTGATACATTTTCACCAGACGATTGGCCAGCTTTTTCATTAATGGAATATTGATTTCTGAATTTTGATAATGTAAGCCCTTGATGATAAAGCCCATTGCCCGGGTAGAATGAATTTTCTCAATAAATGAAAGACTTTTTTCAATTATTGATTCTGCTTCATCAGAAAACTGTTGCGGTAAGATGGTTTTTATTGAAAGAAGATATCCCAGTGCCCAGATTGCCCTTCCATTGGAATCTTCAAGATTGGTCTCATAATTCTGCGGAGTAAACTCCTTCTGTTGATTTACATAGTTAAGAAAGCTTCCATCCGGTTGTTGACAAAACTTGATTACATTCAGGTAAGTTGAAATCAGTTCAAGGTCAGATTCATCTCTGTTCATCTCATAATGTCTGCAGGCTACAATCATAGCGCGGGCATTATCATCCAGAGTATACCCGGAATTGATATCGGGTCTGTTGATTTTAGAAAACTGGATCATTCCGAAATCTGTTGTCATATTTTTGATATGACTAAGATTGATGATGGGAAATGCATAGTGTAATGTCATGTTGTCTTTGCTATAGTGTTGAAATAATAATGCGTGTGAAATAGAAGAATTTTCCCAGGCTGTGGGCGCCATTTTTTCCAAACTGTTTGATCGCAATTTTTCTTGTGCGTCTTCATTTTTCAGTAATGTATTTACAGCAGCAGCAAGTTGTTTAGGAGCTTCAAAATCAATAATAATTCCCAGATCTTCATTTAATATTTCCAGAGCATGGGGAATAGGGGTGGAAACAATAGGGCATCCACAACTAATTGCATAGGAAAAAGTACCGCTTACTGCCTGGTTTCTGTCTTTTGACGTGAAGAGATAGATATTGGTAAGCTGAAGATAATCCAACAGCTCATCCAAAGGCAGATATTGGTTGATAAAGTAAGTATGTTTTTCCAAATGAAGCCTCTTAATAGTATCCTGCAAAAAATCACGATACTTTTCTCCTTCATATTTAATAACGCCGGGATGGGTCTTTCCAATAATCAGAAACATTACATCCGGGTTTTGGGCGATAATTTCAGGGAGTGCTTCTAAAGTGGTTTCAATATTTTTCCCCGATCCTAATAACCCAAATGTTGAAAGTACCTTTTTATCTTTAAATCCGTATTTTGTTTTTAATGAAGTTTTGTCTATAAATGGTAATAAATGAGTTCCGTGAGGGATTACTTTAATTTTTTCAAATGGAATATCATAATCATGGGAAAGTATATCCGCAGAAATACTGGTCATCACAATAATAGATTTTACGAAACTGCTGATTTCTTTTACCTTTTCTTTTAATTCCCGATCCGGTTTTGGCAGAACGGTGTGAAACGTAATAATGATATCTTTCTCTAAAGTTCGAAGAAAAAGGAGTAATCCGTTTTTAGCTTCATTGAAAAATCCAAACTCATGCTGGAGCATAATAAGTTGAATATTTCCATTTTTGTTAATTTTATCAGCAAGCTCCAAATAAGAAATGGCATCGGATGTATTTAAGCGGTACTCAGTATTTTCTTCATATTGATAGCTTTCATCTTCAGTTTCCATGGGACAGATACCTATTGTAAATGATTCTTTGAACTTTAGCTGAAGAGATTTTATCAGGTCCTGACAATAGGTTGCAATACCACACACTTTAGGAGGAAAAGTACTTATAAAAAGAATTTCAGGTCTATAATTAATTGTGTTTTTTCTACTTTGTGCCGACCGTTTTTTTGTCTTTTCCTCCACGTCTGGGTTTATATTTTTATTCATGTTTATATCTATTTTAAGTCTGATATTTCGTAGTGAAATGATCAATTATAATGCATATTGCAGTAATTCCTTCAACAGTTCCGGTATACTTAAAGAAGCAACAGCAATTCTTTTATCTGCGGCTCCGTAGTAAATATGGAGTGTATCCCTTTCTATGATGGTTCCGGTTGGGAAGCATACATTGTTGACTTCTCCTTTTAGTTCCCATTGTTCTTCAGGTTTGAAAAGAGGATAGGGAAGCCGAGAAATTTCTTTTTCAGGATTGTCATTATAGAGTAGAGCAGCACACGCGCTGTAAACATATCCTTCAATGGTATCATGTACACCATGATAGATCAAAAGCCATCCATGTTCAGTTTCTATCGGGGGACATCCTCCTCCGATGTAGCTTACTTCATGTTCATAGTGGGGAGATAAGAGAATATGATCCTTAAAGTGAAGGAAATAATCTTCCCAGAAATCAGGATTCAGAGCTTCGATATTTTCTATACATGCAATTTGGATATCAGGTCTTATACGATGAAGAAAATACAGCTTACCTTTAATTCTTCTTGGAAAAAATATCACATTTTTATCCCATAGGAAGACGTCTTTATTCTTTTTATAAGCGGATGGAAGTCTATTGTAACGCTTGTACTTTTCTCCTATTTCACCTTGGGATTCTGCTAAAAGTTTAAACTTTTTATAGGGGATTTTTGGAACAATAATCCCCAGCTTTTTCCATGATCTAAGATCCTCAGATACGGCAAGGGTTCCTAACGCATTGATCCCGTCATAACTGGTATAGGTAAGATAAAATAAATGATCGATTTTTACGATTCTGGGATCTTCCACACCATGTTTTTCGTATTCAAACTCGGGGATGATAACCGGATTGCTTAGCCGGGTTTCTATAGTCTAGTAATCCGATAGTATACAGTATCCGATACTGGAGAAATTATTCTTTGCAACAGCCCTGTAAAATAAATGTATTTTTCCGTTATCCTGAATGACTGCGGGATTTAAAACACCTTCACTCTCAAAGTCTAATGTTGTTTTTCTGAGTATAATTCCGTTTTTTTTCAGAGATACCATTCAGTTACCGCTATTTCGGGCTTCGCTTTCCCTGTCTCTTCGTTTATTTATTTTATCTTCCCGTTTCTCTTTGGGAGACTTCGCTGCTGGCGTTTTATCTGATTTCTTTTTTCCGTCTTTTTCTTTTGACATTGTGAAATATTTTTTGTAACAGTAAATTTCAATCATTAAAAAAGGAAAGCTTTGCAATTGTTTTCCTATTTGTTGTATAAATCATAGATATTTCCGATTTAATAGACTAACTTTGGGTAAATATCTGTTAATGAAATAATTGACGGATGTAAACAGTAAGGGAGATGAAGTTGTACATAAAATATATGGTAAGTTTGCGCTGCAAAATGGTTGTCCATCAGGAATTAGAAAGACTGGGCATTAAAAATGCTGTTGTAGATTTGGGAACTGTGGAATTATTGGATGATATCAGCACCGGACAAAGACAGATTCTGAAAGAAAATTTACTTAGAACAGGCCTTGAAGTATTAGATGATAAAAAAAGTATCCTGATAGAAAAAATAAAAAATGTAGTCGTAGAAATGATTCACTATTCAGATGCTCTTCCCAAAGAAAATTTCTCCGATTATATAAGTGAAAAATTGGGCTATGATTATACCTACCTGGCGAATACCTTTTCTGAAGTGAAAGGAATGACCCTTCAGCATTTTATCATCATTAATAAAGTAGAAAAGGTAAAAGAATTACTATTGTATGATGAACTCAATCTTACAGAAATCTCTTATAAACTTAACTACAGTAGTGTAGCGCACCTTTCTAATCAATTTAAAAAGATTACAGGCCTTTCCCCCTCATTCTATAAACAATTGAAACAAAGACGTCTTGGAAATCTGGAAGACTTATAAAAGGTAGGATATATGTAAAACTATTCTGGATATATATACCTTGTTGTATACTCAAACGGTCATCTTTGTAATGTAATAATCAGCAATTCATCAAATCCATAAGTTTATAGCATAATATAAGAAATACATATTTAAAGTGCAGCAGTTAAAAGCATCCTACAAAATGCATTTGAAAATAGTACAGCAGTAAACAAAAATATAGACCATGATAAAAACTGGCAGCCTTAAGGATTCTCAACTTTAATAATGAGCATATTAAATCCTGATAAAATAGTAGAGCTGTTTTCAGAAGGTTTTAATTAATTAAGGATAGAAACCATAGATTTCTATCCTTTTTATCCCTGTTTATATAATATGAAAAATCCAACCACTGAATCCACAAAAAAGCCTGTTTGAGCATTAATGTGTTAACACAGTTTATATTATTAACTTAATAAAAGAAGTTATGAAAACAATACATCTTTTTCAGTTTAAAAATTCCATTTCCCGAAAACTTCCCTTTTTTAAGGAAGAATGCAGATTAGATAACTTAAATGATTTAATGGCTTATGACCTCATGAATACTGAAAAAGTAACTGAGTTTATTATTGAGATTCATGATGATTTTATTTTTGAAGATACAACTAGAGAAGACCTTTTAGTGATGTGCCAAAATGCTAAAGAAATGATTGAACATTATTTCGTAACAACAATGAATGATTATGATGTCATCTGAACATTGATCACAATGAAGTATTTCGTACATCCACTGGATTACTGTATAGCATTTCTAAAATAGATAGGTAATCTAATCTATTTCTACTATTGGTGCCTAAAATATCTTTATAAAACTACTTTCCGATACAAAAATAGTTATTGCTGATTTTCAATGGATTAAATTTAATAGAAACATTGTAGAATCAAATAATTTAAAATTCTTAATCTTAAATGATTAATTTAACAATTTTAAAGAGATTAAGAATTGTAGCATATTGATATTTGAAATAATAAACAATAAAATTATTTGATACCATTTTAAACATATAGAATAATAAAGAGATTTATATTTCAAAAACAAAAAAATAAGTTCCTTTATAGTTTATTACATATCTTAATTCTAATATTATTATTTTAAATGTATGCTCCCTCCTTATTTTAATTTAGATTACAGATTGACAGGAGGGGGTATACCAAAAACTGATTAGATATAGGGGGCTTTCAATTGATATACCTTCTCTATCAAGACATATATCTTTGTATCTAAAATTTGAGAGTTTTATTTCCTGTACTATAATAATCACCAACACAATATTCAGTTCCATCTAGTTTATCAGAAACCATTGAAGTGGTAAAAATGATTTGATGTTCTTTGCCTTTCTTTAAATATTCATTTGAAAACTCTGTTATGATTTCTTGAAAGTTTTGGGTTCTTTCTTTTTCCATTCCTTTATCTTCCATATTATCACACAGAATAAATCTTGGGTATCTCATAAAATCAAATTCGAGACTAGTGAAAAATATCGAAAATAAAACTGCATTTTTAAAATACGTTTTTGAACTCGCCGAAAAGTTATTTCCTCCGTCTAAAGAAAATGTATCCCTTAAAAAATCGACTTCAACATATCTTCCTCTTTTAAATTCATCTTGTCGATCTAAATCACGTTTCAATATTTTTAAGGTTATCTCTTGAATTTTTTCAATAACTAATGTGAATTTGTTTTTCTGTTCAGATTCTTTTTCCGAAATGCTTAATTTTAAATTTTTAATACCTTTTTCAAGCTCAGTAACTTCATTTTTTAATTTTTCGATCAGTTCTACAATCTTAATATTTTTAGTAAGATTTTCAATCTTACCATCCATAAAGCCAATATTTACTAAAAGAGTATCTATTCGTTCATCTCTG
>CBFQYI010000031.1:0-18231 GCA_965720825.1 uncultured Chryseobacterium sp.
TGATGACAAACAGAATGTCAAAAGAAGTAATGAGACTGTTCTGAATATTAATAATATCATTAAGGCCGAGGTTGAATATGATCTTCAAAGGTTGTGTCTTTACACAGGACATAATGATTGGGAAGGAAAGAAATACTTTTCATGGCAGGAGCCTAACTATTATCTTCTTTTAAAAATAATTCCTTTATCATTGTTTCCGAAAGACAGACAGCAGGAAATTTCTACTTTGTTTCAAAACTTGACTGATTGTGAGATATGTGGTTATAAAGCTGTGCATCAAAGAAATTGTCTGCGCTGTCATCATGAACCCTGGAATGATTCCGGATATTTTATTCCGGATTATGGTGATAAATCAAACTATATTAAAGAATGTCAGATGGATATTTTCATAGATGAGGATGATTATGAGAAATATTTCAAACATGATCGTTCATTTCAACAATCTCCTGACCATCAGATTCTTTTCACTTCCGATGACCTCATTGAGTATAAAAAGCTTTTATTTTAACTATATTTGATTAGAATTAAATAGAGCAAAAGGTTCAGCCATCGGCAAGCATTAATAGTCTTGCAAATTGTATTTGATACCTGCTTGCTTAGATCCAAACAACAATGCAATGAAAAAAACACTTGCTGTTCTTGTGCTTTCTGTACAGATAGTTGCTGCGCAGAATATAGCCCAAAAATTAGATAAAGTAACAAAGGATCTTATGGATTCTTCGGGAGCAGTATCTTCCGGTTTATCTTTTTATGTTTCCGATGAAAATGGCAATTTTATATACGAATATCAGGGAAATAAGGGTCTTTCTACTGCTTCTACACAAAAGATTTTCACGGCAGGCGCAGCACTTGAAACATTAGGAAAAAACTATACTTTCACAACTACTTCAAGCTATTCCGGAAATATCTCCGGAGGAACGCTGAACGGAAGTCTTTTCATCAGCTCCAACGGTGATCCTACATTAGGAAGCTGGAGATATGATGCCTATAAACCCGAAAATTTTAAAAAGAAACTGATTGATGCCATTAAAAATTCAGGAATCACAAAAATCTCAGGAGATCTTGTTATTGATGATTCTTATTTTGACCATCAAACGATTCCGGGAGGCTGGCCATGGGACGATCTTGGCAATTACTATGGAGCCGGAGTTTGGGGAATCAACTGGAAAGAAAATCAGTTCGATATCAATATCAACGGAACTGATTTTAAAAGCTTTTCTTATCCGCTTGAAGGCGTGAAATGGCTCAATGATCTTAAAACCGGCGGCAGTTCAGACCAAAGTCTTATTTTTACCGCTCCTCATTCTAATATAGCCTTAATCAATGGAATGCTTCCTTCAGGAAAAACGGTAACGGTTTCCGGTTCTACTCCTAATCCGCCACTACAGTTGGCTGCAGAAGTAAAACAATGGCTAAAAGAATCCGGAATTGAACTTACCGGAAAAGCAATAACGAACTCTCAACTTGAAATAGAAGGAAAACAGGCTTTAACAGCTCCGAAAAATAATGTTATCCTCACTTATCAGTCTCCAACTCTGGATAAAATTGTTTATTGGTTTCTAAGAAAAAGTATCAATTTGTATGGAGAGACCTTGATTAAAACGTTAGGAAAAGAGAAAAAAGGAAATCCAAGCTTCAAAAGCGGCGTTTCTTATCTGAAAGAATTCTGGAAGTCTAAAGGAATTAATCCTAATATGATCAATTTTACGGATGGAAGCGGACTTTCTCCACAGAATTATGTAGCAGCAAAAGCTGAAGTTCAGGCTCTTTTATATGCTAAAAAACAATCATGGTTTGAGGCTTATTACGACGGATTTCCGGTTCAGGATAATGGAATGAAGATGAAAAGCGGGACAATGAGAGATACCAAATCTTTCGCAGGATATCACACTGCAAAAGATGGGAAAAAATATGTATTTTCGATTATCATCAACAATTATCAGGGAAGTGGAAATACAGAGCTGCAGAAAATCCTGAATGTTTTAAAATAAAATACTTTGAGAAAATCCATACTCACCAGACTGAATAACTGGATCATTTTTGTTGTGATGACTACTTTGGTGATTGCTATTGTAGTAGCATCAACATCGCTTATTAATTTTCTCAGAAAAGAGGAGATCAAAAGGATCAGTCTTCTTTCCAAAGCAATCAGAATACAACAGGAGGTAAAGACTCCGGATACCGATGTGCTGGATCTGTTGCCGGATATTCTGAATATTAACAATACTATTCCGTTTATCGTAACAGATAAATATAAGAATCCGATTCTTGATCTCGGATACTACAGAAATATTCCTGAAAGTACGATTAAGGATCCTGAAAAACTGCAGGATGTGATCCGGAATATGGAAAAGAATTATGATCCTATTGAGATCAAAGTACCGGATGGAAATAATCAGTTTGTGTACTATGATAACTCGCGTCTGCTTAATAATCTTCGGTATTCACCTTATATTTTAGGATTGTTTATTCTGTTGTATTTCGGTTTTTCTTTCTGGTTTTTCAGGACTATTAAAAAGACAGATGAGGGCTACCTTTGGGCTGGATTGGCTAAAGAAACTGCCCATCAGATCGGGACACCTCTATCATCAATGATTGGCTGGATAGAAATTATGAAACTGGATAATCCTAATTCGGAGGGGGTACATGAGATTGAAAAAGATATTGAAAGACTGAGAACAATTTCGGAACGATTCTCAAAAATTGGTTCTATTCCAGAGCTGAACGACAGGAATTTCAATAAAACCATCCAGGAGAATTATGATTATTTAAAAACAAGAATCTCCAGAAAGATCAATTTTACACTCAATCTTCCTACGTATACCGTTCTGGTTCCCCATAACAAAATTCTGATGAGCTGGGTGATCGAAAATCTGGTAAAAAATGCTGTGGATGCGATGAAAGGTGAAGGTTCTATTACGATGTCTGTCTTTGAAAGGAATAAAAATATTTTAATTGAAGTAAAGGACAACGGAAGTGGAATGACAAAACAGCAGGCCCGAAATGCTTTTAATCCAGGGTATTCTACCAAAAAAAGAGGCTGGGGATTGGGATTGTCGTTAGCAAGAAGGGTGATTCATGAATACCATAACGGGGATATTAAAATTTCCCAGACTGAAGTAGGCAAGGGAAGTACCTTTAGAATAACAATCAGAAAGGAGGATTAATTATCATTGAAATTAAGACAAATAGAAAACCTGTTAGGTTTGAATATTCAAGAATAAAGCTATAAAGTAAGAAAATAAAAAGCGGGGAAATTTTCCCCGCTTTTCTCTTTATTTTTTACCAGTAAGCCACTGTGTTTGTAGCTTCAGTTCTTCCGGAGTTGGATTCGCCTTGAATGCAGGGGTTTCCATGGTCATTTTATCCAGAATAGCCTTTCCTTTCAATGTCATTTTCTCTTTCTTACCGGCATTATCTCTTAAAATAGTTACCGTAACTTCCTGTCCATCTTTTATGGTTCTGGTATAACTAATAAAATCCTGTACCTTTTTGATATCTACTGTTCTACCATCTAAAGCAAGTACCTGGTCTGTAATTTTGAATCCGATACTTTTTGCAAATGGAGATAATGCAGAATGATCATCAAAAGCAAAAGCATTGGTCTTTTCATCAAAACCTGTCTGGTTCGGATCTTTAATAAACCAGAAAAGAGGGTGGCTTTCCTGCTTTTTAATATCCACACCTACCATGCTCAGGTATTGTGCATAAGGGGTTGGCTGGTTTCCTGCAATATATTTATTATAGAAATCTTTTACCTGAGGATATCCCGTAACAGTTACCAGTTCGTCAATCAGTTTGTCATCTTTGAAAGGTTTGTTTTCACCAAATCTTTGAGACAGTTTTCTGATCATATCACGATATCCCATTTCTCCGTTGGACAATTTTCTAAGCTCGATGTCTAAGCACATTGCTAAAAGAGCTCCTTTCTCATATACATTTCTGTACTGATCTTTGTAAGGCTCTACCAATACATTTTTACTCATTACCGTAAATGGCATTGTATCATCATAGCTCTTGGAGTTGGCAATTTTTTCACCAATTCTTTCAAGGAACTGATCTTTATTAATCAAACCTTCCTGAATCTGGAATAAGTTGGCAAAATATTCCGTTCCGCCTTCATACATCCATAAGTGCTGAGACATTTTCGGATCTGCATAATCGAAATAGTGAATTTCTTCAGAATGGGTCTTCAGAGGATTTACAGTATGGAAAAATTCGTGGGAAACCACATCTGTAATGGTATTGTCAATAGCATCTTTCGGCATTCCTTCCGGAAGCACTACACTTGTAGATTCATGGTGTTCCAATGCTCCGAAACCTTTTATTTTAGGCCCGTCACCACCGGAAAGATAAAGCATGATGGCATACTTCTTATTGGTGTTCATATCCCCCAGGAATTTCTTTTGGGCAACAACCATTTTTTCAAGATTTTCTTTAAAATCTGCTGCTTTATATTTTCCTGTGGGAGAATATACACCCAGTACCAGATCCATTCCTCCGGCATTGAAGGTAATATAATCCGGTTTTGTATACATTAACGGAGAATCTGTTACCTTAGCATAGTTGGCAAGAGTATAGGTATCTGTACTTTCAGATTTATCCTGATCTACTAAAGCAGTCGTTCCGTAGAAATCTGTTGGTTTCTGAACGACAAGCTGATAAGGAACATCCTGCATATTCTCAATATATCCTATGAATCCATGGGTATTGATCATGTATACTTTTCCTTCTTCAATATCAGTTCCTGAAGGAGAAAATACTGCTTTATGCTTTGATGCATCCAATTCATCATCAAAACTGTCATTCACAAGATATGAGATTTTGGAAAGTGCCTGAGCATTTTTCAATGAATAGGTATTGTCATTTACTTTAGTGTAAGTAAGTTCTTTTCCTTTATTATCATAAAATTTGATTCCTTCGATGAATCTTCCATAGTCGTCTACAGAATAAGTACCTGGAACCGTTTTTGGGAAATGAAATTTAATGTCTCCGGATTTCATTTTCGGAAATTCCATGGTAACGGCTACTTTATCATCTTTTACATTAACAAGGTCAATGGTGGTTTTTATAGACTGAGCATTTGCTAAAAAAGCAGCAAAAATACCAAGGCTAAGTACTGTTTTTCTCATTAGGTTTAAATTAATAGTTAAATAGTTGCTTTTTTTCTGAGTTTGTTACGAAGAAAGTATTAAACTTTTCTTAAAATTTTTAGGTGAAAAAGCGAAAAGGCAAATTTGCGGGTGTGCGAATTTGCCTTTTTTTATTTATTGAGTGTTCTTATAATTGATATAATAGTTCGGGTTTAGCTCAACCGGAGTACTCTTTTTAAGCTTTACGGTCTGCCATTCTTCCGTTGGATTTATAGTCTGATCTCCATTCATGATGATAGGCAATTTCAGATTTTTTACCACATCTGTATAACGGAACTTTAAAGTATCACCATTTTGAACATACTCAAGGGTTGGTATTTTTATCGTTCTCAGATACTGATCAAAAGCCGTTGAAAAATCAATTCCGGATTTTGAAGAGATATAATTTTCTATCTGCTGGGTGGTAACAGTCTGATGATAAAAGTCTTTATTCAAACCTCTTAAAATCTGTCTGAATTTTTCATCATTATTAATCACCTGTCTGATGGTATGGATCATATTGGCTCCTTTAGGGTACATATCTCCGCTGCCTTCATTTCTTACACCATAATGGCCAATAATAGGAATGTCATTGTCTATCAAATTCCTGATTCCTTGAACATAGATTTCAGAAGATTTTTTGTCCATATATTTTTCCGTGAAAAGAGTCTCGGAATAGTTGGTAAAACTTTCATGGATCCACATATCAGCCTGGTCTTTTGCTGTAATATTATTGGCGAACCATTCGTGGCCGCTTTCATGAATAATAATGAAATCCCAGTTTAACCCAACTCCTGTCCCGGAAAGATCTCTGCCAAGATAGCCGTTCTGATATTTGTTTCCATAGGCTACATTACTCTGATGTTCCATGCCAAGGTGAGGAGACTCTACAAGTTTGTATGAATCTTCATAAAACGGGTACGGACCAAACCAGTATTCAAAAGCTGATAGCATAGGTTTTACCTGCTCAAACTGTTTCTTTGCCTTGTCCAGATTATAGTCAATTACCCAATAATCCAGATCCAGTTTTCCTTTTTCACCCTCAAATGTATCTTTGAAGTTTACATATTTCCCTATACTCGGGATAATGGAGTAGGCATTGATAGGATTTTTAACCTCCCAGGTATAAGTGGTTTTAGTACCATTTGTTTTTTTATCGGTTAACCTGCCGTTACCCACACCTACCAGATCATTAGGCGTTACAATTTTCATAATGATTCCGTTATCCGGTTCATCGCTCCAGATATCTTTGGTAGGAAGCCATATGGAAGCTCCTATTCCCTCGTCAGCAGCAGTCATCCATGGATTTCCTTTTTCATCTTTAGTGAAAACCCATCCGCCATCCCAGGGTGCATTTTTAGCAATGGTAGGCTTTCCGGAATAGGTGACGTTAATTGTATATTTTTCACCTTTTTTGAATTTCTTATTCGTTGTAATGAAAATAAAGTCTCCCTCCTGCCTGTAATTGGCAACAGGAAAGTTTCCTTCCACTTTATCCGCTTTCATCGGCTGTTGAAGGTCAATCTGGAAAACAGGATTGGTAACATCTTTTATGATCTCAAAACTGATTTTATTATTTCCTTTGATACTTTTCTGCTCAAAATCCGGTTCTACGGAAAGGTCATATTTTTTGACGTCCCAAAAATTTCTGAATTCAGTATTAGAACCTTTTAAAGTATCCTGTTTGGTGAAAACCTTACCTTTCTCAAAGAACTGTCCGAAAACCAGCCCTGATGCAAATAAGAGTGTATATGACAATTTTTTCATTTAAACTTATATTAAATCTTTTCAAAAGTATAAAATTAAATTAACAGGCCATGCCGGAAATCAAATTAAATACAGATTTTAAGAAGACATAAAAAAAGCCCGGTCATTGCCGGGCTGTAAAAAAACTGATTAGGTTTTATTTTTTGATGAATTTCAGATTTGAAGTAGTTCCTTTATCTTCAATTGAAATAATATAAGCTCCTGTACTTAATTTTGATACGGAGATTTTATTGTCATTAATCTGGCCATTCATTACTTTTTGACCAGCCATATTCGTAATGATATACTGAGCTTTAGATGAAATCTGAGTGACATTCAATACATCACTTGCCGGGTTAGGGTAGATCTGAATTGAATTTTTGTCTTTCACAGTCTCACTGGTAGAAAGCTGTTGCTGAATCAATACCGGATAATCCTCAACTTCACCATATTGCTGGTTACTGCATCCACTGCTTGGCTGGCTTTCATATCCTAATACAACTCTCATAATTACGTTTCCTCCGGTATAAGCATCTGCAGGTACTGAGAATGTTCCGGAAACAGGTGATGTAATACTAGGTGCGCTGGAATAGATTACTTCAGAAGTAGAGAATACTCCATCTCTGTTAAAGTCTATCCATGCAGTTACTCCGTCATTGTACTGAGAACCGGTCCATCCTTTGGTTATACTTACATTATTCCCTGAAGATCCGGACATAAGGGTGATCAGTTTCGAAGGATCTGTGGTATAGTCTGTGTAAGGTGTATTACTGCTGCTATTTGAAACAGGGTTCATTCCTGCACCGGTTACCGTAACATTGGAGATATACTCGTCAGCGGCATTTGTTCCAGTTATCGAACACTTAGCAAATGGAGAAGTAGTAAAATTCGTTGATGCTGAATAAGAACCAACCGAAGCACTACAAACATTAGCTACCTGTACTTCATATTGAGTGGCTTCTGTAAGTCCTGAAATGTTATAGGCATTTGTTGAAACAGGAACAGTAGTCCATGTTGCTGTTCCTACTTTTCTATACATTACAGAATACGTTGCTCCTACTAACGCTGTCCAGTTTACAGATGCTGAAGTTCTTGTAATACCGGTTACAGTAATACCTGTTGGAGCAGTTGTTGTACAAGCACTTGCTGAGGCAGATACGGTAGCATTTCCAACAGCGTAGAATACATTATCAATGGCGCTTACTCTTATTTTTACACTTGCACCAGTTGCAAGTGAAGAGAACGAAAACGGTTCAGATCCGTCATTCGCTGTAGATGGACTGATAACCGTCCATGTAGTTCCGTTGTCTGTAGTATAATCTATTTTAACATTTTGAACATTATATGGAGCATTATTGGTGTTTACCACATCCCACGTAACAGCTCCGGGTGTATTATTGTAAACCGTAGTTGAAGTTACTTTGAAAGGCCCTTCATTTCCTATGTCCACTTTCATCAGACTGCTTTGTGTCTGTTGTTGTGCAGCATCCGGGTTATTATCTCTCACGGTTACCTTGAAATTCATCGTTCTTGGTATGTTGGATACTGTCTCCCAATCTGAAGCACTGGTGAGAGTACCGTTAAGAACATTGGTGAATTTAGGGAAGTAACGGGTAGGCGAGGTTGTAGGCATCAGAGATCTGAAATTCGCCCCATTATTTCTGGTTGCACTTACGGGCCCAAAAGTAGAAGTAGCCAGATCATATTGTTCCCAGGTATAAGTCATTGGATCATTTTGTGTATCTGTTGCAGAAGCTGTTAACACAAAAGCTGTTCCTTTAGGGATCATTTTATTAGCCATTGGCTGAATAGAAGGAGGTGTATTGGCCACATTCGTAATAATTCCACAGTCCTGAGCATTGACATATGCTCCTACTTCTTCAATATTTTTAGTATGAAAATAAGCATCAGAATGCATCTGAACATTATAGTTGGTAATACCGGCATATCCCATAATTGAAGATCCGGATCCCGGCTCCATGTGGGCACCATGTAAAGCAATAGACATCGTGTGTGCAGCACCGAACTGGTGGCCAATCTCATGAGCTACAAAATCGATATCATAATTGTCTCCGAAAGGCTGATCCGGAGTAGAAGGAGAAGTGATTCCTGCTCCTTTAGAAGTAGCATCATTGTTGTTTGCAGGATTTCTGCAGACATTTCCTACATCTCCGGCACTTCCGCCGCCACCTCTGTGACCAAAGAAATGTCCTATATCATACGCGGCATTTCCTACACCGGCAGTATTGGTAAGAGTCTGCTGAAGCTGAAGATTCCACGCACCGGGAGCGCTATATGATCCATTGGGGTTGGTAATTACATTTGAATAAGGGTCCGTAGCCGGATCTGCAAATATAAGTTGGGGAAGATCCTGTACAATCATATGGATTCCAAAATCTTTTTCAAAAACACCATTTACACGGTTCATGGTAGCGTTAATACGGGCTGCTGCCAAAGGAACACTTCCGGCAAGTTGTGTATATTCACCGTTTACCGAGATGGCAATTCTGTAGGTTCTGTATTTTTGTTCATTACTTTTATTGGCATTCCCCAACCCCTTTAAAACATTTTTTGTTTTGAGTAGTTTATTCATTTCTTTCTTTGCCTTTTCAGGCTCAGAAGTTCTACATTCGAAAGGGTCTTCATGAGATTTATTAGATTTGAAAAAGACTCCAAATACATCCTTTTCTTTATTGATGGGTTCTATGAATTCATATTTTCCTGTATCAGTATTGAATGTCATAGACTGAAAATCATTGGGTGCTGTACTGAACCGGATTTGTTTATGTGGATTATCCAGTCCGATACCTGCATATGCTCCCAATTCATATCTGTCTGCCATCGATTTTTCTACCACTGGCGAACTGTACACTGAAAACCTTTCAATCCTTCCATCTGCCGTAGGGATAGAAACGATTACAGCGCTTCCTCCTTTTCCTGCTTCAGGAGCATTCTTTAGCTGATCTCTTAATGCAGAAAGATCAAATTTGTAGGCATATTCTACTTTTACTTCTTTTCTTACCTGCGTAACTTTCTCCGAGACTGGTTCCCAGCGTTGTGCCTGTAAACCTCCCAGACTTAAAGCCAAAGCACAGACGAAAATAATTTTCTTTTTCATATTTTTTATTGATTGTTATTAAAGTTTTTAAAGATAGTTTATTTTTTTAAATCTTTAGATGGTGATACATTGTTAATTGCCCTCAACTTTATAATTTTAGTTGAATTTTATCGTTGTTTTTAATTATATTAAGAATAAATACAATTAAGGTTAATTTTTTTAAATAAAAAAAGCGCTACTATCCAATTGAATAGTAGCGCCTGGGCTTTTATTAGTAAAAAATACTGTTTATTTCTGTACTGCCGGAAGATTTCCGTTGCTCTTCTGTACTTTTTTATAAGTGAATGTACACATCATAATACTGAATTCGTATAAGATAAGGAGTGGGAATGCAGCCATCAGCATACTTAGAACATCTGCCGGGGTAATAATTGCAGCCACTACCATAATCAGAACAATAGCATGACGACGGTAGGTCTTCATAAAGGTAGGCGTCAGAATTCCGATGCTGGTAAGGAAGTAGATCAAAATCGGGAAAAGGAAAATAACGCCCATACCCAAAACCACCTGTAAAAATAAAGTGGTATAATCACTTAAATCATAAAGCGGAACGATAATGTCTGAGATTTTAAAAATAACCCCGAAATTAACGGCAAACGGAAGAATCAGGAAATAACCACATAATACTCCGGTCATAAAAAGAATCCATACCGCATTAATAATATAGATAGAATTTTTTCTTTCTCTCGGATGTAAAGCAGGGCCAATAAAACGCCACAGTTCCCATACAATATAAGGAAATGCTGCTACCATTCCTCCAAAAATTGAAACAGCCATCATTACATTGAACTGCTGATACAATCTCTGTACACGAACAGGGAAGTCCTTTGGAAGATGAATACTGTCTTCCCCCAAAATCATTCTTGAAAAATGATTAACAACTCTGAAAGTCGGGAAGTCATTTCTGGTGGGTCCAAAAAAGATATGGTCCATAATCCAGTTGATGTTAAAACCAACCACAAAAGCCGCAATTATGATAGCAATAATCGAACGGATCAGATGCCCTCTTAATTCTCCTATATGTCCAAGGAAGGACATGTCTTTACCATCACTCACAGAATACAATTTTTAAAGCGCAAATTTATAAAAAAAATGACAGAAGTAAGAGTCTGCAGGTTATTAGTTAAATTTTACTTTTAATCTGCAAATTATATTTTATTTATTAACCTCTAACTTCTGAATTTCTATCTTCTAGTTAATCCCTTCGTCCAGCAGTTTATGCAGGTCTATAATCCCGAAATATTTTCCATTTTCCGTTACTACCAGCTGACCAATATTATTTTCTTTCAGGACTTTCATGGCTTCTTTGGCCAGTGCTTCCTTTTCAATTGTTCTCGGACGGGCAGACATAATATCTTTGGCCGATACTTTACTGATATCTTCACCTTTCATCAGCATTCTTCTCAAATCTCCATCGGTGATAACCCCAATAATCTGATCTTTATTGGTTACTACAGTGATTCCGTGGCTTGAAGCACTGATGGAAATAATGACATCTCTTATCGAAGAATCTTCTGTAACTTGAGGTTTTTGGGAAGAAAGAAACTGTTCTACTTTAGAAGTAAGATTCTTTCCTAAGCTTCCTCCAGGGTGAAATTTAGCAAAATCATTAGCTTTAAAATTGTTCAATTCCATTAAAGCAACAGCTAAAGCATCTCCCAATGCCATTTGTATCGTTGTAGAACTCGTAGGAGCCAGTTTATTCGGGCAAGCTTCAACGTCCACATGAGTATCCAGAATAACTTCTGAAAACTCAGCCAGTTTACTGCTTTTATTTCCCGTCATTCCGATCAAAGCAGAAGAATAATCCTTTAAATAAGAAACAAGATTGGCAATTTCAGGAGAATTGCCGGAATTGGAGATGCATAAAACAACATCCTGCTTTTGAATGACTCCAAGATCTCCGTGAATAGCTTCCGAAGCATGTAAAAACTGAGAAGGTGTACCTGTAGAATTTAACGTAGCAACAATTTTGTTACCCACATGGGCAGATTTTCCTATTCCTACTACAATGAGCTTCCCTTTTGCTGAGTGAATGATCTCTACAGCCTGTGCAAATTGGTCATCAATTCTGTTTTTTAATTTTTCTAGTTCAGAAATTTCTATTTCTAAAGTGCTTTTTGCAATTGATATAATGTTGGTTCTATCCATTTTATGATGATAAGGTATACAAAAAAGTTCCTAAAAAACGTTATATTTTAAAAAGAATATTTAATATAAATTTTATTTTTTATAAATTCGTTCGCTTTTATTTTAAGCAGAATTTTTATAACTTTGGGTGTGATGCAAATTTAGCAATAGAAAATTAGATGAGCGCAAAAAAAGCCAATTTATCAGGCGAATTGAAAAAGTATTTTGGGTTTTCTACATTTAAGGGCCAGCAGGAACAAATTATAGATAACCTATTGAATGGGAAGGATATATTTGTTTTAATGCCTACAGGTGGCGGAAAATCATTATGTTATCAGCTTCCGGCTCTTATTTCGGAAGGAACAGCAATAGTAGTTTCGCCCTTAATAGCGTTGATGAAAAATCAGGTAGACGCCGTGAATGGCCTTTCATCAGATGATGGAGTAGCACACGTACTGAATTCATCATTAAACAAAACGCAGACCAAGCAGGTTTTTGACGATATCAAAAGCGGCAAAACCAAACTTCTGTATGTAGCTCCTGAATCATTAATTAAAGATGATTACCTGGATTTTTTGAAAGAAGTGAAAATTTCTTTCTTTGCTATCGACGAGGCCCACTGTATTTCAGAGTGGGGACATGATTTCAGGCCGGAATACAGGAATCTGAAACAGATTATAGACAAAATTGCCAATGTACCGGTGATTGCTTTAACGGCTACTGCAACTCCTAAGGTTCAGGATGATATCCAGAAAACTTTAGGAATGACGAATGCATTGGTGTTTAAAGAAAGCTTCAACCGTCCTAATCTATATTATGAAGTATGTCCTAAAATTAATGTAGATAAGGAAATCGTTAAATTTATCAATCAGCATAAAGGAAAATCAGGAATTGTTTATTGCCTGAGCCGTAGAAAAGTTGAAGAATTTGCCCAGCTTCTGCAGGTGAATGGAATCAACGCCCTTCCTTATCATGCCGGCCTTGATCAAAAAGTGAGAGTTGCAAATCAGGATAAATTCCTGATGGAAGAAGTAGATGTAATTGTGGCCACCATTGCCTTTGGGATGGGAATTGATAAACCGGATGTACGTTTTGTAATTCATTACGACTTCCCGAAATCGCTGGAAAGCTATTACCAGGAAACCGGAAGAGCAGGAAGAGATGGAGGCGAAGGTCACTGTCTGGCATTCTATGATCCGAAAGATATTGAGAAACTGGAGAAATTCCTGGCTCAAAAGCCTGTTTCGGAAAGAGAAATCGGATTGCAGCTTTTGAATGAAGTGGTAGGCTATGCTGAAACTTCTATGAGCAGAAGACAATACATTCTATACTATTTTGGGGAAACTTTTGACCCGGTAAACGGAGACGGAGCCAAAATGTGCGACAACTCATCCAATCCTCCAAAATTAAAAGATGCCACGGCAGATCTGGAAAAGTCATTGGCTTTGATCAATGATACAGGAGAAAAATTCAAATCTAAAGACCTGATTTCCGTTATCGTAGGAAAAGAAAATGCGGTAACAAAATCCTATAAACTTGAACAAAGTTCTTATTTTGGTTTTGGAAAAGAGGAGAAAGATAATTACTGGAAAACGATTCTGAGACAGGCAACTGTTCAGAACTTTTTACAAAAAGATATTGAAACTTACGGCGTTTTAAAGATTACAGAAAAAGGAAGAAATGTCGTGAATGGTAGATCCAGGGATGTCTTTTTAATTGCTGAAGACAGAGAATTTGATCTTACCCAGGCAAAAGCCGAGAGCGATCAGGTACAGCAGCAAGCTGGTGGAGGTCTGGATCAGAACCTTTTTAATCTGTTGAAAGAACTGAGAAAAAAAGTAGCCAAAAAACATGGAATTCCACCATACACAGTGTTTATGGATCCAAGTTTAGAGGATATGACGGTTCAGTATCCGATTTCTGTAGATGAAATCACTAAAATCTATGGAGTAGGTGAAGGAAAGGCTAAAAAATACGGTAAAGAATTCGCAGACTACATCAAAACATACGTAGAAGATAACAATATTGAACGTACTCAGGATATGGTACTGAAGCAGGTGGCTAATAAATCCAGCCATAAAGTTTTCATTATCCAGAGCACTGATAAAAAGATTGACCTTGAAGATATAGCAAGAGCTAAAAACCTTTCTATGGATGAACTTCTGAAAGAAATGGAAAGGATTGTTTATCAGGGAACAAAACTGAATATCGACTATTATATTGAAGATAATTTTGATGAAGACATCGTAGACGGATTCATGGAATTCATGAACGAATCTGAAAGCGACAGTATGAAAGTATTGCTGGATGAATTCGGGGATGAATTATCTGATGAAGAAGTAAGAATGTTGAGAATTAAATTCATTAGTGACGTAGCCAACTAAAAGGATAATATATTTTAGAATATAAATTATATAAGTAAGTTTTTCAATAGAAGAACTTACTTTTTTTATGATGTATTAGCTCTATAGTAAATAGTAGTCAAATTGAATTTAAAGCTTAGTTAATTTCTGTTAATTACCATGAAAACGGCTATCTTCACCCTTACAATATTTGAAAGATAAGTAAACTTTTTAGTAACTTTGATAAGATGAAAAAAATATCTGTCATATTTATTCTGCCGGACTTAGAAACCGGGGGAGCAGAAAGGATTGTTACCACAATAGCGAATCATCTTTCCAGAGATCGGTTTGAGCCTAAGATTTTGCTGTTACGTAAACAAGGCGGATATTTGAATTTTCTGAAAAAAGACGTCGAAATTATTGATATCAATACCGAAAGAATAAGACATTCTTTAAAACCTATTTTAGGAGAAATCTATAGAAGAAAACCGGATATTGTATTCTCGGGTTTTGGTGAAGTAAATGCCTATTTATCATTATTCATAAAGCTTTTTCCAAGAACAAAATTCATTGCAAGGGAAACCAATGTGGTAACACAGCATGTAACCCGCAAAGAGATTAAATTTTTCTATAATTTTTACAATAACTATCAGAGAATCATTGCCCAAAGTGATGATATGATGAAAGATCTTGTTGATAATTTTAATATTAAAAAGAAAAAAATTGTCAAGATCAATAATCCTGTAGACTTTGATTTTATTGAGGATAAAATGGCCATGTCTTTAAAACCGGAATGTTTCAAATACAATTATAAAAATGTAGTGGCCATTGGAAATCTGTCTTCCAGAAAAGGGTTTGATAACTTGCTGAAAGTTTTTTCAAGATTGAAGAATGAAAACATTATGCTTCATATTTTAGGAGATGGAAAAGACAAAGATCTTCTGCTTCAGACAAAGGAACTTTTAGGATTAAAAAAAGTGATTTTCCACGGCAGACAGGAAAATCCCTATCAATATTTGAAATATGCTGATTTATTTGTTCTTTCTTCACGATACGAAGGTTTTCCCAACGTTCTTCTAGAAGCAGGAGCGTGCGGAACTTATTCTTTAGTCAATAACTGTCCTGGAGGAATTAATGAGATTATCCAGTACAATGTAAACGGTGAAGTTGCCAATATTGAAAACTATGACGGTTTTGCCCAACAGATTGTGAATGTTCTTCAGAATAACTATAACAGAGACGCCATAAAAAACTCTATTAAATCAAGGTTCTCTAAGAATATTATTATGGATAAATACGAAAAGGTTCTACTGGATCTGATCAAACCTTCATAGCCCTATTTGCTTTATAGGGTGTTAATTTCTTACTTTTGGAGTCATAAATTTTATCTGAAAACCAATTTTTTCATTCATGAATAAAATCCAAAAATTAGGATGCGCCTGCGAGAAACCGAACTCCAGTTATACAGAATATAGAAGCTCGGCATTAGGAATTGATCATACCAACGGAAGATATGGAGAAGTAACGATTCAACAGTGCAAGTTGTGCCAGAGAATTTGGATTCATTATTTTGTTGAATATGAAAGCTTTTCCAAATCGGGAAGATGGTACAAAGGAATTGTTTCGAAAAAAGACCGTCCTCAGATCACTCCGGAAAATGCAGTGGAATTTCTGGAAAGCCTTGAATGGTATGTGTATGGTGGTTCGTTTTTTGAAAGTATAGGCGAATTTGGACAAGGAAAATTGAATATAAGTTTGTAAAATTTATGCCGATTGAATTAGAGTAAGTCATAAAAATAAACATCCAATCAATGAAGCCATTTATCATTGTTATTTTAATGCTGAATGCTGTTGTAATGACGGCTCAGCAGAAGACCATTTCCAGAAAAGAACTGTTAAAAACAGCTCTTGATCAGAAAGTGAAATCTACAGAGATTCAGGAAATAACAATGGCTGCCGGACAAGGAGCTCCTGAGCATCTGCATCCCTGTCTCGTTTTGGGAGTCATCAATTCCGGCGAAGCTGTTTTTCAGATAGAAGGAAAAGAGAAAGTGGTATTTCATGAGGGAGATGCTTTTTATGAACCTAAAAATGTGAAAATTCTTCATTTTGATAATGCCTCTGCTAAAAAACCACTTGTCTTTACTGCAATTTATCTCAAAGAAGGGCATGAGGAAAATATAAAGTTCATAAAATAATACTTTTCATAAAACTAAAGCATATAATTATCATTTTTAAAATTGATAAAACTCACTTTGGTGCTTGGTAATTTATATGTAAATTTGTGAGAATTAAGATAGATAATAATAAACAAATTCATAGAATAACATGAGTCAATTCGATGTTACCGTAATAGGTTCTGGTCCCGGTGGTTATGTTGCTGCTATCCGTGCAGCACAATTAGGTTTCAAAACAGCAATTATTGAAAAATATTCAACTTTAGGCGGAACTTGTCTTAACGTTGGATGTATTCCGTCAAAAGCGCTTCTTGACAGCTCTGAGCATTTCGAAAATGCAAAACATAATTTTGCAGGTCACGGAATCATCATCAATGAGCCGCAAGCAGATATCGCAAGAATGATAGAGCGTAAAAACGAAGTGATCAAGCAGAATACAGACGGAATCAGCTATCTGATGAACAAAAATCAGATTACTGTTTTTGAAGGAGTAGGAAGCTTCGAATCTGCTACTCAGATTAAAGTAACAAAAAACGACGGTTCTTCTGAAACGATCGAATCTAAATATACCATCATTGCAACAGGTTCTAAACCAACTACACTGCCTTTCATCTCTTTAGATAAAGAAAGAGTGATTACTTCTACGGAAGCTTTAAACCTTAAAGAAATTCCTAAGCATTTAGTAGTAATCGGAGGTGGAGTTATCGGTCTTGAGCTAGGTTCTGTGTACCTAAGATTAGGAGCTCAGGTGACTGTTGTTGAATTTATGGATAAAATCATCCCTGGAATGGATGGAGCTTTAAGCAAAGAATTGACTAAAGTTCTTAAAAAGCAAGGAATGAAGTTTATGCTTTCTACTGCGGTTTCTGCGGTTGAAAGAAACGGAGATACTGTAAAGATCACGGCTAAAGATAAAAAAGGAGCAGAAGTAGTAGTAGAAGGAGATTACTGTTTAGTTTCTGTAGGTAGAAAACCTTACACAGATGGTCTTGGACTTGAAAAAGCAGGTGTAGAGCTTGACGAAAGAGGAAGAGTAAAAGTAAACGACCACTTACAGACTAATGTTGCTAATATCTATGCGATCGGTGACGTTATCAAAGGGGCAATGTTGGCTCACAAAGCTGAAGAAGAAGGAGTTTTCGTTGCTGAAACATTAGCTGGACAAAAGCCTCACATCAACTATAACCTGATTCCTGGAGTTGTTTATACATGGCCGGAAGTTGCAGGAGTTGGTAAAACTGAAGAACAGTTAAAAGAAGAAGGTGTAGCTTACAAAGTAGGATCTTTCCCAATGAGAGCTCTGGGTAGAAGCCGTGCAAGTGGTGATATCGATGGTCTTGTTAAGATTATTGCAGACGAAAAGACAGATGAGGTTTTAGGAATGCACATCGTAGGAGCAAGAGCTGCTGACCTTATTGCTGAAGGAGTAATTGCTATGGAATTCCGTGCAAGTGCTGAAGACATTGCAAGAAGTTCTCATGCTCACCCAACCTATGCAGAAGCTATTAAAGAAGCTGCATTGGATGCTACAGCAAAAAGACCTATTCATATGTAATATTTGATTAAAAGATTTAATCATTTAAATA
>CBFQYI010000032.1:0-18095 GCA_965720825.1 uncultured Chryseobacterium sp.
TATGTTTGACTATACAGGATTCAACCAATCTTTGAGTAAATGGAACACGGCAAAAGTTACCACCATGGAACACATGTTTCATGATTCAGAAAATTTCAACCAGGATCTTCAAAACTGGAATACCGCCAATGTCACAAATATGAATGAAATGTTCCGTAATACTGCCTTTAATCAAAATATCGGAAGATGGAATTTAAGTTCATTAACAACAGCTACCGGTATGTTTCTCAATTCTGATATGAGCTGCCTCAATTATGACAAAACACTTTTTGGATGGAGCCAGAGTTCCTCAACCCCTGATAATATTGATTTATCGAGTGCTTCTCCATTAATCTATTCTCATGCTGATGCAGTAGCTGCCAGAAATTATTTAATGAATAATAAAGGCTGGACTATATCGGGTGACGTTTACAACGGGCTCTGCAACCAGACCCTTTCAACTTCTGAAAAGGATATCAACAACAAAGCCGCTATTTATCCCAATCCGGCAACGGATATAATTTACCTGAAAAATATCCCACATACTGTAAGTTTTATCATTACCGATATGAGTGGAAGAACTATTGTCAAAGAGAACCTGAACAACGATAAAATTCCTGTCAACCTTTTAACTCCGGGGAATTATATCTTACAGATCATGACAAAGGGCTCAACAATTTCATTTCCATTCATGAAAAAATAAACCTCAACAAAACTAATAACCATAAAACGATAAACATGATTTTTAAAAAAATTCCAATACTCATTTTTCTTTTGCTGATACTCCTGGCAAGGGCACAAAATGAATTTATCACAGTATGGAAACCCAGTCTTACCCCACCTTCCTATCCTTATGCAGGAATTCCTGTTAACTCAAACAATAATCAGATCTGGTTTCCCGGAAGAGGAACGAATTATCAGATCTATTGGGAAGAAATTGGCTACCCTTCCCATAATGCCACTTTAACGAATGTAACTTCTGCCTATCAGCTTCTGATCGATTTCGGGGTTCCACAAAATCCCAATCCGGCAGATGCTACCTACCGGTTGAAAGTAAGCAATGGAAACGGAAATTTCCACCAGATAAGATTTGCCGACTGGGATATGTTTAATGATAACGGAATTGTTGGAGATGTTCATAAAATACTATTGATAGAACAATGGGGAAATATTCAGTGGTCTTCTATGGAACAGGCATTTCAGGCCTGCAAAGAGTTAGATTTTACGACAACTGACGTTCCTGATCTGAAGGAAGTAACTGATATGTCTTACATGTTTTTAGGTTGTTATGGTTTAGTGGGGAACTCCAGTATCAATACCTGGAATATTTCCAATGTAACAACGCTGCTGGGAACATTTTCAGGATGTTTTGTATTCAACCAGCCGGTTGGAGACTGGAACACGTCTAATGTTACCATGATGGGGATAACATTCTCTGCAGCCAAACTTTTCAACCAGCCACTGGCCAACTGGGACACTTCGAAAGTGACTGCTACTGCCGCTATGTTTAGTGGAGCGACTCAGTTTAACCAACCTATTGGGAATTGGGATATGTCCAGTAATCTTGATGCAGAATTTATGTTTTCGCATGCTATCAATTTCAATCAACCACTCGGAAACTGGAATACAACGCAAATCATCGAAATGAATAATATGTTTTTGGGCGCAAAAATTTTTAATCAGGACATCAGCAGCTGGGATACTCAAAATGTCAAATTTATGCATGGCATGTTTTATAATGCAGAAAACTTCAACAGTAATATTTCCAATTGGGACACCAGAAAAGTAGAATGGATGTCTGAGATGTTCAAGGGAGCAAAAAGCTTCAATCAGGATATAGGAAAATGGAATGTAAGTTCAGTAAAAAGTATGAACGACATGTTCAATGATGCCATTATTTTCAACCAAAATCTGGGAAAATGGAACCTCAGTTCATTATTATACGCATCCAATATGTTTAAAAATTCTGCATTAAACTGCCAGAATTATGACAGTACGTTATATGGCTGGAGTCTGAATCCTTCAACACCTGATAATATCAATCTGACCTCAGTTTCTCCTCTTACGTATTCGCATAATGCGGCAGTAACAGCAAGAAATCATCTGATCAACAATAAAGGCTGGACAATCAGCGGAGATACCTACAATGGAGAATGTCAATCTTTCCTAGGAACTTCTGATGTAAAAGTGAAAGGTGAACTCAGCATTTACCCCAACCCTGCCAGTCATATTATTTATGTAAAAAATTCCAATGCCAGAGACTTCAAAATTATTGATATGAGCGGAAGAATTGTTTTAAGCGGGAATTTGACAGATGGACAGATCAACATCCAGACTTTAACGTCCGGGAATTATATTTTGCAACTGTATTCAAAAGAAGATATCCAAAATCTGAAATTCATCAAAAAATAGCTATACAACTAATACCTATAAATAATAAACATGATTTTTAAAAAAATTCCCACACTTATTTTTCTGATGCTGGCCTTCATTGTGAAAGCACAGGATGAATTTATTACCATCTGGCAACCTGCATCTACCGTATTACCCGCAGTAAATGTAGATGCTCCCTACCAGGCAACGACTCAGCAGATATGGTTTCCCGGAATTGGTGATAATTATGATATTTACTGGGAGGAAGTAGGCTATCCACAACACAATGGTTCCCTTCTGAACGTAACTTCCACAAAACAGGTTCTTATTGATTTTGGCACATCACTTTCAGATGGAAATGATGCAAAATACAGAGTAAAAGTAAGTAATGGTAATGGCTCATTCAAACAAATAAAATCCGGTTCTGCTCAGATGTTCTTAACTCCTGATCAGCTCTTTCCTATCTGGCAGGTAAACGGAAGTGTAGATAAATTATTAGAAATAGAGCAATGGGGTAATATTTCATGGACGGCAATGAACAGTGCATTTAGCTTATGCAGGCTCATGGTGCTTACGGCAACAGACATTCCCGATCTTAATAATGTTGCAGATGCTTCTTTCATGTTTTATGGTACAACCAGCTTTACGGGTGCCAGCTCCATGCAAAACTGGGATACTTCTAAAATCCAGAACTTCAGTTTTATGTTTTCGCTTTTATTTGATGTAACCCCTGCTACACTTACTGACCAGTTTAATCCACCCTATTTTGACAGCTGGAATATGTCTTCAGCCACAAACCTCAGCTATATGTTTGGAAACAGAACTCATTTTAACCAGACTCTCAATAGTTGGGATGTTTCGAAAGTGACTGATATGAGCTGGATGTTTGGACAGTGTCTAAGCTTCAATCAGCGTCTGGACAATTGGGATACTTCAAGCTTAGAAGACATGCATTTTATGTTTCATATGATTCCTGTTTTCAATCAGCCATTAAACTGGAACACCTCTAAAGTTACCAATATGGCCCATGTATTTCATGGCTGCACAACCTTTAATCAGTCTTTAGAAAACTGGGATATGACTAAAGTAACAAAAATAGATCAACTGCTTAATAGTGCTTCAAGTTTTAATCAACCTTTAGGAAACTGGAACTTGGCTTCTGTTATCGACGGCAATGCTGCTTTAAATATAACTGCCATTAATTGTGATAATTACAGTAAAACACTTCTGGGATGGGCAGACAACCCCAATACGGCAAACAACGTCTCATTAGGTGCTGTAACAGGATTAAAATATGCTTCAAATGTATCTGACAAAAGGGATATTCTCTTCATTATAGGATGGATCTTTAATGGTGATTCAGTTGGAAGCTGTTTGTTATCTTCATCTGATATAAAGCTGAATAAAAAACCGCTACTCTACCCTAATCCTGCTGTGGATGATATTCATATTGAAGGATTAGCGGATATTAAGGTTTATAAAATTTTTGATGCCAGTGGAAGACTTGTAAAAGAGGGGAATCCTAACAGAGACATGATCAATGTAAGCTCTTTTCCAAAAGGAAATTATATGATACAACTGATCATGAAAGAAAAAACAGTTTCTTCAAAATTCATTAAGAAATAACTATAATTCCTCAATATGGTATTTAAAAAATTTTTGGCGGGATTTTTTATTTTTCTGATATTCATTGTGAAAGCCCAGAATGAATTTATCACCATCTGGAAGCCTGCTTCTACGGTGATACAGCCAATCACTGTAAGTGCTCCCTATCAGGCAAATACTCAACAAATATGGTTTCCCGGAATTGGTGAAAACTATGATATTTATTGGGAAGAAGTAGATTATCCACAGCACAATGGTTCGCTTACTAATATAACCTCTACAAAACAGGTTCTTATTGATTTTGGTACATCAATCGCAGAAAAGAATGATGCAAAATATAGGGTAAAAGTGAGTAACGGAAGTGGGATTTTTCAACACATAAAATTTGGAGATGTACAGGAGGTTCAGCTTCCGGATCAGATTTTCCCGGTTTGGCAGATCAACGGAAGTGCAGATAAAATACTGGAAATAGAACAATGGGGAAACATTGTCTGGACAACAATGAACAGTGCTTTCAGCCAATGTAAACTTGTTCAGCTTACTGCTCCAGATATTCCGGATCTTAGTAATGTTGAAGACGCTTCTTATATGTTTTATGGTGCAAAAATCTTTACAGGCGCAAGCTCCATGCAAAACTGGAATACTTCTAAGATTAAGAATTTCAGATTTATGTTTTCTATTCTCTTTGACAGTATCAATACTTCAATTCCCGATCAGTTCAATCCTCCTTATTTTAATAGCTGGAATATGTCATCAGCAACTGATCTCAGTTTTATGTTTGCAGGAAGAGGGATCTTTAACCAGACACTAAACAACTGGAACGTTTCAAATGTCACTGATATGAAATGGATGTTTGCTCTTTGCCCAAACTATAATCAACCCATGGATAACTGGGATACCTCAAGCCTTGAAGACATTCGTTTTATGTTCCATTTTGATTCTGGTTTCAATCAGTCTTTAAATAACTGGAATACGTCTAAAATTACCAATATGGCCCATGCTATTCATGGCTGCACGGCCTATAGTCATTCCCTTGAAAACTGGGATATGACCAAGGTTACCAGAATAGACCAGATTCTTAAGGAAACGCCCAACTTTAATCATTCCCTTGCAAGCTGGAATCTTGCCAGCGTTAATAATGGAGCCCAGGCTTTGATGCAGACAGGAATGGATTGTGAAAATTTCAGTAAAACAATCGCAGGGTGGGCAGATAATCCTGACACGGCCAATAATGTTGATTTAGATATTGTAACACCTTTGACTTATGCTTCCAATGCCGCAGATAAAAGGAATATTCTCATCGGTAAAGGATGGACAATGTCGGGTGATACGGTAGGAAACTGTTTACTGTCTTCATCAGATGTAAAACTGAATAAAAAGCTTTCACTATATCCCAATCCCGCTGTGGATGATATTCATATTGAAGGATTAAGTGATATTAAAAAGTATAGAATTTTTGATGCAAGTGGAAGACTTGTACTGGAAGGAAATCCCAACAGGGATATGATTAATGTAGGATCTTTACCAAAAGGGAATTACATTTTGCAGCTGATTCTGAAAGAAAAAACAATCTCTTCAAAATTCATTAAGAAATAAAAACAAAAAGCCTCGCTGGAAAGTGAGGCTTTTATTTTGAGTTTAAAACTCAACTATTTGTCAAAATGATTAGGATGCTGGGCTTTGATATCATCTACCGTTCCCAGTACTTTATCTTTTAAAGAATCCTGATATTTCTGAAGCTTAGCTGCTACTTCTTCATTACCGCTTCCCAAGATTTTTGCTGCTAAAATTCCTGCATTCAGGGCTCCGTTCAATGCTACCGTAGCTACCGGAATTCCTCCAGGCATCTGAAGAATAGACAACACAGAATCCCATCCGTCTATAGAATTACTGGACAAAATCGGAACACCGATTACCGGAAGTGTCGTGCAGCTTGCCACCATTCCCGGAAGATGCGCTGCTCCACCTGCTCCAGCTACAATGACCTTCAGCCCTCTTTCCTGAGCAGTTTTTGCATAATCGAACATTCTTTCCGGAGTTCTGTGTGCTGAAACTACAGTTAATTCATAAGGGATATCAAGGCTTTTAAGAAAATTTGCAGCCTGTTCCATGATCGGCAGATCACTCTGACTGCCCATAATAATTCCTACCATCTTCAATTTTATTAGATGTTCAAAGATAAAAAATAAAGATGGAAGTTGGAAGAAAGAGGCTGGAAGTTCTTTTTTAACATCATCAAATATTTAAGTCTAAACTATCATCAACCATTCAACTATAATCTGTATCAGTAAAAAACAAAGCAACTGTACCCATCATAATCATTTTAAAACTTCTACATTTGTTTGTTACACTTATTTACGTTGAAAGATTATAAACTCATTTTTGCTGTTCTCACTGTTGCCATTGTCTGGGGAACTACTTTTTTGGCCATTCGTGTCGCTGTGGAAACTATCCCTGCATGGTTTGTAGCCGGAATCCGACAGTTTCTGGCTTCTGTTATCATGCTTATCGTTCTTCTTTCGAGAAAGGAATTCAAGTGGATTGGCTGGAAGAGTTTGGGATACCAGATTATATTCGCATCCCTGATGCTGGTTGTTGCCAATGGAATGACTACGGTGGCTGAAGAAACGGTTTCCAGCAGTCTTGCCTCGTTAATCAGTGCGTGCTCACCTATTCTCGTGTTCCTGGGAAGCGTGGCTGTAGGATTGCAGAAATTTAGTTTGCGGGCGCTTAGCGGTGTTCTGCTCTGTTTCAGCGGAATTCTTTTTATTTTCTGGGACGGACTTAAAGATCTCGCCAACCCTGATTACAGAATGGGAATGATTTTTCTGTTCTGCGCCATTGCTGGTTGGGCTTCGGGAACTATTTTCACTAAAAAACTCAATATTCAGAGTGGAAATATAACGTTGAATTTATTCTATCAGTTCCTTTTTGCAGGAGTTGTTCAGGTTATTCTTGCATTTCTGTTTTCTGAAAATTACAATTTTGGAAACTGGAGTCTTAAAAGTATTTCAGCCATGTTATATCTTGCTGTTTTTGGTTCTGTAGCGGCTTTTTTTGCCTTCCATTATGCACTGACAAAAATTTCACCGGTACAGGTTTCTATCCTAGCTTATATCAACACTATTATTGCTATATTTCTGGGCTGGCTGATTATGGACGAAAAAGTTACCGTTAAGTTTATCCTGGCTGCAGCAATGATTATCTGTGGTGTTTTTATTATTAATTACAAACCGGGGATGTTCAAAAGACAAAAAGTTTAATAAAATAAGCTAAGCTTTCCTGAAAAATTCTTTTATTTTTGCTGCCGGATTATTATTTAATAAAATTAAAATCTTGGATCAAATTTTAATTGAATCTAAAGGAATATCAACCGATATATTTTCACTACCACCGTTTATCTTACGTAAGGGAGAAATAATTGGTATTTACACAGGAAATAATGATTCTTATCCCACAGAAAAATACTTAACTGCTATCTTCACTGGTAGAAAAGAATATACAAATACAATTGTATATAAAAATTTTGCCTTTGTTGATTATATTTGGGAATCGAACTGGAGACGACTCCTCTTTCCTGTAACAGTTGGAGAATATCTGAAAAAGCATTCAAATATAAATAACTCTTACTCTCAAAAGATTTACGAAATTGAGTGGATCAATAAAAAAACAAAAATCAACAGACTGCCAGGTAATCCAAGAAAATTATTAAGCCTTTATTCCGTTCTTTCAAAAAAAGAAAATATTATTATAGATTTTGCAGGACAAGATAAGCAAGGAATGATCATGGCTGCTGAAATAATTAAAAAAGAAGGTTCTGCCATTCTTTTCGATGCATTCAATATGCTTGAAAATTACTGTGATCGATACATAAAAATTGAGTGGAAAGATGCTAGGGAAAATTTCAATCCTGTTTTTCATTTTTCATAAAAAAGAATTGATGTTTAAAACCTTACACTTAATTAACATTATCAATCCCATTTACTTTTAACCATTTCAAAAACAACTCCTTCCATTCTCCGGTATTCGTTCCTTTTTTACCCATTCCCCAGCCATGACCGCCTGATTGAAATAAATGCAGTTCGGCAGGAATCTTATGATCCTTCAATGCCTGATACATCAGAATACTATTTTCAACAGTAGAAATAGGATCATCTTCAGCCTGAGCCAAAAAAGTGATGGGAGTCTGAGCATTCACCTGCTTTTCAACAGATAACTTCATCTGATCATTTCTGTCAGAATCTTTTCCTAATAAAGATTTAAATGAATGGGTCGTATTATTGGGTGGCAGCATAGACACTACAGGATAGATCATTGCGGTAAAGTTGGGTTTTGCTGAAATCAAGTCAATATCATCCTGAGGAGGATAATAATTTGTATTGAATGTAGATGAAATATATCCGGCAAGATGCCCGCCTGCAGAAAATCCCAGCACCCCAATTTTATCTGGATTTATTTGGTATTGCCCTGCATTTTTTCTAATCATTCGCAAAGCACGCTGAGCATCCTGAAAAGGAACATACTTTGTTGCCCAGCCTTCGCCGGGAAGTCTGTACTGAAGCTCAAAAGCAGTAATTCCCAGAGATTTCAGCCACTCTCCCGCAGGATAACCTTCTGATCCGGATTCAATGTGGGCATAGCCACCGCCACTGATCACTAAAACAGCAATTCCGTTGGGGTTTAGTGGCTGGTGAATGATAAGCTTCGGTGTACTGATATTCGTAAGAGAACCTTTGGGAGAAACCAGATTTTCACCTCCGGGACCGGGACCATCCGGTATTGATTTCCAAAGATTGATGGAGGGTAGCTGAGAAGAAAACAGTCCTCCGATAAACAAAAAAGAGAAAAAAAAATTTTTCATTCCGTTCAATTTTAATCTTAAAACAACATCAATAATCTTACCTAATCTATCCAATTGTTTTTTAACGTATTAAATATAATTAAAATCAGATATGCTTCCGTTAGGTTTTGTATTTCCTTCATTTTCCTTATCTTGTATACTCCAACCGATACAATATGCTGAAAAACACATTTTTTTTATTTCTGACCGCCTCTTTCCTTTTGATAAGCTGTGACTACAAAGAGAAAGAGAAGAACCTGACAGACAGGGAGAAACAACTTTTAGACAAAGAGAAACTATTCGCGAAGAAAGAATCCGAATATCAGTCACTTCTGAAAATGAGGGACAGTATTTTTTCCAAAAAAGATTCTGTAGTGATTGCCGCTGCATGGCCTACGGAAATTTCCGGCCCATGGAATGGTAAAGTAATCTGTACAGAGTCCAACTGCAGCGAATATGCGGTAGGCGACCAACGTACTGACATCTGGGAATTCGATAATGATTCTACCCAGCCCATTACCAAAATCATCAATAACAATAATCTGGTAAGACTGTATACGGGCAAGTTTGAAAACAATGAGATCAGACTGTCTTTCAAAACCGATTCTACGGCCAAAAAGAATGTAGAAATGAGCGTTCTTCTTAATGATATTTCGGACAACAAGATCAAAGGAACAAGAACCATCACTTCTGATGGCTGTACCGCCAAGTTCTCTGTTGAATTAGTACGTTCCACAAAATAAACACATATGATTTTACTGAGTATACACAATCTGAGTCTTCCTATAGAAGATCCGGTACTGAAGTTCCTTTTGGTACTGGTTATCATCCTTGCAGCACCATTGCTGCTTAATAAAATTAAAGTTCCACACCTTTTAGGGCTTATCATCGCCGGAGCTATTATTGGTCCAAACGGATTCAATGTATTGTCCAGAGACAGCAGTATTGTAGTAACCGGAACCACCGGACTTCTTTACATTATGTTTCTGGCCGGGCTTGAAATTGATATGGGAGATTTTAAAAAGAACAAATGGAAAAGTCTCACCTTTGGTATTTATACCTTTACCGTTCCTTTTGTATTGGGGTATCTTGGAGGATATTACCTTCTTCACTTTTCAATGCTGACATCTATCCTTTTTGCCAGTCTTTTTTCTTCTCACACCCTAATTGCATATCCGTTGGTGAGCAAGTTGGGAATTGCGAAAAATAAAGCGGTTAATATTACTGTTGGAGGTACAATGATCACAGATATTCTTGCCTTATTGGTACTTGCCGTGATTGTGGGAATGTCTCAGGGTGATGTGGGAACAGAATTCTGGGTTAAATTATCGGTCTCTTTTGTGGTCTTTGCTCTGATTGTACTTATTGTATTTCCTATTATTGGCCGTTGGTTTTTTAAAAGGGTAGATGATAAAATCTCTCAGTATATTTTTGTACTGGTTATGATTTACCTGGCAGCCATGCTGGCTGAACTGGCTGGTGTAGAAGCCATCATCGGGGCATTCTTTGCAGGATTAGCTTTAAACAGACTTATTCCTCACACCTCTTCTCTTATGAACAGGGTTGAGTTTGTGGGAAATGCCATCTTTATTCCTTTCTTCCTGATCAGTGTAGGAATGTTGATTGATTTCAAGGTATTCTTCAAAAGCTGGGAAACCCTGGAAGTAGCCGGAATTATGCTGGTAGCATCCATCGGAGGAAAATACCTTTCTGCTGTGGCCACTCAAAAGACCTTCAGGCTGACCAAAGAGGAAGGAAAACTGATCTTCGGATTAAGTTCTGCTTCCGCAGCGGCAACACTGGCATCTGTAATGGTAGGATATAACATCATCCTTTCCGAAACTGAAACCGGAGAACCCGTAAGATTACTGAATGAACACGTCTTAAACGGAAGTATTTTGCTGATCCTAATCTCTTGTACAATTTCCTCTTTCATTTCTATGGCAAGTGCCCAGAAAATTGCGGAAAGTGACAATGAAGATACCGTTTCCGGTAATACCCATGAGGAAGAAAGCATTCTCTTAGCCATTAATCATGAGGCAACTGTTGAGAGAATGGTGAATCTGGGAATCCTGATCAAAGCCCATTCCAATACGGAAGATCTATTTGCACTGAATGTGATCAACGAAGATAAAAATGAATCTTCCGTAAAGAACGCGGAAAAACTCCTCCATCAGGCAGCAGATGCAGCAGCGGCAGCGGATGTTAAACTTCAGGCTTTAAAAAGATATGACAATGATGTCATCAATGGAGTAAATAATGTGATTAAAGAACAGAAAATCACAGATCTTATTATCGGACTGGAAGATGAAAAAGGGTTCTCCCCTTCTTTTGTATACAATCTTTACAATGGTTATCTGCAGAATGATGATGTGAATGTACTCGTTTACCACGCTGCACAACCTCTTTCCACCATTAAAAAATATGCCGTGATGATTCCTGAAAATGCTCATCAGGAAGCAGGATTCTTCCATGCATTGCTGAGAGTCTGGAATATTGCCCGAAATTCTGGTGCCACAGTTGTTTTTTATGCTCCTGAAAACATTATTGATATTCTTCAGAAAATCATTAAAAAAGCTAATATAGAAGCAGAATTTATTATCATGAACACCTGGCAGGATGGTGAAAGAACTGCTGCCCAGCTTAAAGATGATGAAGCTTTAATTATTCTGATGGCAAAACGCGGCATGAAATCTTACATTCCAAGAATGAGACTGATCCCTGAACTTCTGAACAGAAACCTAAGTGATAACAATTATCTTTTGATTTTCCCTTTCTCAGAATATGATAAAAACAGTCCGGAAATACGTTCGGTAGGCAATCACGGAGATTTTGTGGAGATTGGAAATGTGATTCAGAAGATTTTTAAATAAGAGGGTGGAAGCTGGAAGAAGGAGGATGGAGGTTACCTATGTGTGAATATCGTTTTTTTCATCAATAAACAATTCATTAATCAATAGCGTCGGGCTTTAGCCCGATGTGAACAGGAATAAAATAAATAAAATTGGCTTTAGCCAAAACTTAATTTTAGGTTTCAGCTAAAGCCAATTCTTATTGAATTTCGTATTTTGGTCAAAAAAAATAACCTATGAAACCAACTATCGGATTTCTCTTCTTTTTTCTGTCCATCATTCTTTCTGCACAGAGCCTTACTCTTTCTGATAAAGAGCTGAAAAAGAAACTGGATTCTATCAAAACTGAAGGAAATCTACTCTATTCTTACGAAAATGCATCATGGCATGCAGGAGATCTCGTCGGCAGTAATAAAAGACTTGCTGAAAATACCGGGAGCTATATCACCTACCAGAAAAATGACACCATCAAAACTTCCTTTCTTAATAAAGCCGGCAATATGGTGATTGCAGAACTTTCTTTCAAAAATAATCAAGCAAAACCTGTGAAAGAAAATTTTAAGGAAAGAGTAATTAATGAAACCGAAAACACTTTAAAAAATATCCGTTCTACCATTATTCCGCAATTATCCGATCCAAAATATGCGGTAACGGTACCACAAGGATATAGCCTTAATATGATTATTATCCCGTTTAATGAAAACTATAAAGTGTATTTAATACCAGGTACGGCACAATCCGGAGTCATTCCTTTCGGAAATGATTATCTTTTTGTTTCTGATAAAAAAGGGAATATTATTTCCCATAAAAAATTTCATTCAAGACTTATTCCAACCTCTACAGTATTGGAAAATGGAGGAACAGTAACAATGTCTACTCACAGCCATTTGGCAACTAATCCTTTTATTTCTGCAACGGACATTTGTACGTTTAAACTCTATGCACCGCTTACCACCCTGGAAGAATTTTCTGTTTTGTCAACAGCTTTAGGAAGTTATATTAAATACAATTATAAAAAAGACAATATTGAACTGGTTAAAAATCCTTAATCGTAAAAGCAATTACATTATCAATAGAATCGGGCTTTAGCCCGATATAAAAAATATGAATACATTTGGCTTTAGCCGAAACCTAAAATTAAGTTTTGGCTAAAGCCATTTGAATGGATAATTATTGATAAACAGGCTCCCTTCGACTACGCTCAGGATAATAGTCCGTTCCTATTGAATCAAATTTCAATACAAAATAAAAAAAGGAGCTGTTTTAACTTAAAAAAACAGCTCCCTTTTTATTATTTTAAACTGATATTACTCAGCAATCACTCTTACCATTCCTTTCACCTGTACAAGCTTTTCCATCAGCTCTTCTCTGGAATCTGCAAGAACATTGATATGTCCCATTTTTCTTCCTGGTTTGGTTTCCGTTTTTCCGTATAAGTGAATGTAGGTTTCAGGAAGCTTAAGAACATCGTCCATTCCTTCATACACTACTTTTCCTGCATATCCTTCTGCACCTACCAGATTCAGCATTCCGCTGTAGGTAATAGCATCCGTATCTGCCAAAGGTAAATTTTTCACCACACGGTACATCTGTTCAAATTGCGAATTGGTATTTCCTTCCTGACTCTGGTGTCCTGAATTGTGGAGTCTTGGAGCGGTTTCATTCACCCATACTTTTCCTTCTTTATCAAGAAATAATTCGATGGCAAATAATCCAGGAGAGTTTACTGCTTCTAAGAATTTTTCCGTAATAGAATCAATCTGGTTCTGAACATCTTCTGTCAGTAGAACAGGACATACATTGAAATCTAAAAGGTTCAGTTTTGGATCAGCCACCATTTCTGTTACCGGGAAAATATTGGTTTCTCCCTTTTCATTTCTTGCGACAATTACCGAAAGTTCTTTTTCAATGTCTACAAGACTTTCGATAACAGAAGCTTCGGTCCATAAATGCTGATAATCTTCTTCCGTTTTGATCACCTGTACTCCTTTTCCATCATATCCACCAGTATTCATCTTCTGAACAAACGGTAATGGCATGATGATTTTCTCTTCACTGTTCCATACCACCTGAAATTCCGGGCTTGGAATATCATGAGTTTTATAAAATTCTTTCTGAAGGATCTTTTGCTGGATTGTTTTAATAATATTAGCATTGGGAACCACTTTTATCCCCTGTTTTTCAAGTTCTGCCAGTGCATCAGCATTTACGTGTTCTATTTCAATGGTTACAACATCTTTATCTTTTCCAAAGTTTAAAACCGTTTCATAGTCATTGAAATTTCCCTGCGTAAAATACGAGATATTATGACATGGCGCATCAGAAGCCGGATCAAGAGTATAAAACTCATCATCATACTTCAGTGCACTTTGTATCAGCATTCTTCCCAGCTGTCCGCCTCCCAGAATTCCTATTTTCATTTTTTATTTTTATTAGATTTACTCTTATTGAATTTTATCAATTTTTAAATAGCCTAGCCCCATTGGATTCTCCTGATTTTCTTCATCAGACTTTTGAAGAATGATAGCATATTTTTCTTTCATATAAGCAGGAAGGATATCACTTACATTGAAAATATCGTCAATATCCACTCCATGTTTATCATCAATATGACTTACTGCACCTTCAAACCCCATGGTCTGATAGAATTCTGTAGCTTTTGCTCTTTTCACAATCTCTCCCATAGACTGTCCTACCATTAAGTGCTGCTCATGAAACTCTTCAAAGAAACCAGGCTTGTAACCTCCTAGGTTCAGAAAAAACAACTGGTTTTCTGATGTTTTCTCCCCTTTTTCTACAATTTCCACCTTGTACCCGTCTGCAAATCTTACTTCCTGGTAACAATCCAGGTGAATTTTTCCTTCTGCTTCCTTCCAAAATTCTTTCATATCAGGAATCAGATCTTTCAGATTCTCCGCTATTCCGAAGAAAACATCGTGCTGCTCAATATTTCTGCCTTTGGGTGTTGCCCCTAGGATGACATAAAATAATTTCAATTGATTTTTCATGCATACAAAAATACGTTAAATTTATCTTTTTCAAATGTTTGGCAGACTACCACAATAATTTTATATTTGTACTATTATTTGTAGTATGTCAGAAATCATCATACTCTTCCTTGGCGCAATTTCCGCAGGTCTTTTAGGTTCACTTACGGGTTTAGGAGGAGGAGTCATCATCATTCCTTTATTAACGCTAGGTTTTGGCGTTCCAATGCATTATGCTATCGGTGCTTCGCTCATCTCTGTGATCGGAACATCATCCGGTGCAGCTGTAGCTTTCGTAAAAGAAGGCTTTACCAATATGAGAATCGGGATGTTTCTCGAAATAGCCACAACAGCAGGCGCTATTATTGGCGCCCTGGTTTCAGGAATGCTTAATCCTAATACAATCGGAATTATTTTCGCAAGTATTCTTCTTTTAACGGTTATTTTAAACCTTAAAGGAAAACCTGATCACCAGGAACCTTTGGTGAAAGGAAGTCTTGAGGAAAAACTGAAGCTGTACGGAACATTCCCTGATAAAGGAGTATTGAAAAGCTATTCAGCAAGAAATACAGTTCCCGGATTTTTAATGATGATGTTTGCAGGAGCAATGTCCGGACTTTTAGGAATAGGTTCCGGTGCTTTAAAAGTATTGGCGATGGACAATATGATGAAGCTTCCTTTCAAAGTATCCACAACTACCAGTAATTTTATGATTGGAGTAACGGCAGTAGCCAGTGCCCTGATCTATTTCCAGAGAGGTGAAATTATTCCGGTAATTGTAGCTCCGGTACTGATCGGTGTTGTAATCGGAAGTTTTATCGGTTCAAAAACGCTCATGGTATCAAAGACAAAAAAATTAAAAGTATTTTTTGCAATAGTGATTACCATTCTTTCTATTTACATGATGTATAACGGTATCAACAAAAGTTTCAGATAATGAAAAAGAATTTTACAGATGTAGATCTGAACCGTTCGGTAGGAAACCTTCTGAGACTGGGTGTTATTCTGTCTGTGGCTACATCATTGATCGGTTTTGTCAAGTTATTCTTCGAAGGTTTTAAAATGCCCGAAAAGTATACCAGCCTTGTGGTAGGTACTTCTTCTGAAAAGGTCTGGGGACATTTCTGGGATTCTCTATGTAAAGGAGAAGGTACAGCTATTATTCAGCTGGGTATTCTTTTGCTGATCTTCACGCCTCTGATGAGAATTGTTTTCGCTTTAATAGGCTATTTAAAAGAAAAAGACTACGTATATGTAGTCATTTCTTCCATTGTTTTAGCGATTATGGCAGTGAGTTTCTTTGCAGGCTACGCCCACTAATTTCACATTTCATAGAACTCTAACGGCAGCTGGTCGGGATCCTGGGTAAAGAAAAATTCTTTTCCGGTGAATTCGTCTATGCGGATTTCTTCACAGATTAATCCTTTTTCTACCAGTTCATTTCGTTTTTCAGTAACATTTTCCACTGAGAAAGCAAGATGTCTTAAGCCACATGCTTCTGGACGTGACGGACGTTGTGGAGGATCAGGAAAAGAGAATAGTTCTATCACATAATGATCCCCTATTGCCAGATCCAGTTTATAGGATTGTCTTTCTTCACGGTATACTTCACGGATGATATTCAACTCTAAAATTTCTGTATAAAATTTCTTTGAAACAGCATAATCTGAACAGATAATGGCGATATGATGGATTTTCATTTTTTTAATTTTAATCTACTTCTTAATTCTACTATTGTATTTCTTTACAGTTATCTTTTCTTCTTGTGTCTATAATATACTGAATTTTCCATTCATTATTCTGTTTCACCAGTTGAAAACTATTAGCTCCACAATGTGATAATTTTCCCTTCACATAAAAAGAATAAGGTGTAAATACACTTGCCAGATTTCCATCCGTATGAATGGCTTCTACTATAATTCTTTCTTCCAGATCTCCCTTTGGAAACTTAGAAACTGAAGTAACAAAATCATGTATACTATCACTTTTCACAGAACCATCTTTTGTGATGGTTTGAAGCACTGCATTCTCAGCAAAAGCAGATTTCACCAATTCCGGATCTGCATTTTTCATACCCAGAAACAGGTTACGGATAGGTTTTTCAATATCCTGATTTTGCTGACCGAAAACTGAAATACTGATGAGCAGAAGAATACCGGCCATTTTTTTCATATGATGAATTTTAAGAAATAAAAATAGATAAAATAAAATTTAAATTGATTAACAAATTTTAAAATTCATTTTCCTTAAATTGTAACCCAAATTATTTCAGAGCTTTTATATGTGGATTATTTACCTGACTTTGGCCATACTTCTTCTGGTCATGACTATATTACCAAAAATACAGCATTCTCACTGGATATTCAGAGTTCCTGAATTTGCTAAAATACAGGTTACTTATCTTATCTTTTTCACCTTTATATTAGGTTTTTTTACAGATTCTAAGGAACATTTATGGTATTACCAGGGCATTCTTCTTGTTTTGTTTGTTCATCATAGCCACACTCTGATCAAATACACCCGTTTCTACCCTGTAAAAAAGCACAGACAGCGTCATAAATCTTCTGATAGGCTGCATTTTATTTCTGCCAATGTTTATCAGTTCAATAAAGAGTATGAGAAATTCATTGCTCTTGTTAAAAAGCATAATCCTGATTTTTTCATGACTATGGAAAGTAATGGTGACTGGGAAAAGGCCATGAGATCTTTAGAAAAAGAATATATTTATCAGCATAAGGTAACTCTTGAAAATACCTACGGCATGCATTTTTATTCCAGAATTGAAATCAAAGAAGCAAAGACTCATTATTTTGTGGCTGATGATATCCCAAGCATAGAGATCCATATGAAAACAGCTGATGGCTTTTCTTTTGTGTTCTTTGGGGTACACCCACCGCCGCCGAGTCCCACAGAAGAAGAAACATCAAAGGAAAGAGACGGTGATCTTCTAAGTACTGCCAAATGTGTAAAAGACATCAAAAAACCAGTTATAGTAGTAGGAGACTTCAATAATGTTGCATGGTCGAGATCATCTGTCCTTTTCAGAAAAACCAGTCATCTGATAGATCCGAGAATCGGGCATTCTTTTGTTTCTACCTTTCATGCGAAATATCGTCTTTTAAGGTTTCCTATCGATCTGATGTTTCACAGTGAAGATATTTTTATTAAACAGCTGAAGACCTTGGAAAATTTTGGTTCAGACCACCTTCCGGTATATTGCGAGTTTTTCATAGATCATCACAATGAGGAACAGGAAGAGCTTATAGAAACAGCAACTGCTGAAGAAAAAGCAGAGGCTGAAATCATGATAGAGGAAGGAAAGAAAGAAGATGGAGATCGGGAAACTGTTGTTACTGAGGATTAAAAAGTGGGCTAAAGCCCACTCCTATTGAATATTTTTAATTTTAAAATCTCATCACATCCTTCACTACTCCATTTTTCTGAGTGTGTTGTAATAAT
>CBFQYI010000033.1:0-17946 GCA_965720825.1 uncultured Chryseobacterium sp.
TTTTTCATATCATATTTTCCAATATGTATATGACAACTGGGGAAAAGGGTTTATTACATGAATTGGGGAGTTTATTCTTTATTTTTCAATTTCAACTTTGGAAAACCTTTTTCTATAGGTTCAAAATACTTTTTAATGCTATTATATTTGTATTTTGAAGTCAGTAGTTCTTCAGTTTTTTCTGAAATCCTTTCATCATGTAAAGTCAATAGATTATTTTCAAACTCATATTTTCCAAAATAATGTCGGCTTTCACTATGCCAGTATTCATTGATCCTGTAGGTTTTGTCTTTGTATAATTTAATTTCATATCCATTAGATTTCAACTGGGGGTCAGGAGAAATATAACCTGAATATTTTACTTCCTTTTCGGATTGAACACTATTCAAATAAAGGTTTATTCCAAAAAAAGCAACTAAAAAAATCAATAATAAATTTGTGACTTTATGCTTCTCTTTATTTTTTGATTCATAAATATAAATCAGAATAAAATTGACAAATATGAGTCCTGTTACTAAAGGAAGAATAATGATGTTAGAATTTGACGCCGTAAAATCATAATAAGTATGAGTATAATGAATAAGAAGTAAGAAAAGTAAAATTACAGTTCCATATTTAATTAACACTTTCATATCACATTCTCATCAGTCGGATTAATACGTATTATTCAATCCTCCATCCAAAGGAATACTTGTTCCGGTAAGATAATTTGAATATTCCGAAGCCAGAAAAGCCACCAGATGACCATATTCCTCAGGCTGTCCGAATCTTTTCATCGGAATTTTATTTTCCCTCGCCTTTTTTATTTCCTCTTCTTTTGAACCACCTTGCTGAGCTTCATGAGCCACCAGTTTTTGAATTCGTTCAGTATCGAAATATCCAGTTAAGACATTATTTACTGTGATATTATGCTGTGCAATTTCATTAGAAAGGGTTTTTGCCCAAGCGATTACTGCAGAACGGATAGAATTGGACAAGGCCAGATTTCCAATCGGTTCTTTTACTGAAAGCGATGAAACATTGATGATTCTTCCTTTTTTCTGTTGAATCATATGCGGTAAAGCCAGTAATGTTGTTTCGCAAACAGTTTTAAAGAGAAGATCAAATGCTTTCTGATAATCATCTGCGTTTTTATCCATTGCTAACCCAGGTTCTGGGCCATTTGTATTATTCACCAGAATATCTATCGAATGATCATTAAAAAACCCTGCTATAATTTTCTTATAACTTTCAAAATCTGAAAAATCTGCTACCAGGTATCCGTGTTTCTGATCAGCATTGATGATCGGCAGTGCAGCAACGAAGTCTTTAAGTTTTGTTTCATTGCGGGCCATAACCGTAACATTAGCGCCACATTTTGCCAGTTCAATCGCAATTCCGGCACCGATTCCCTGTGTAGCTCCACCTACTAAGGCATTTTTTGAAAAAAGTTGAATATTCATATGATCTTTGGATATCGTAATTGGTATAGGATAAATGTAAGAAAAAACCTCCAGATTATATTTTGAAGGTTTAATTTTTTAAGGCTTATTTCTCATTTATTTTACGACGGTAGCTTCAAGTTCTACTTTTAAAGTTTCAAACAAGCCATTCACCTCAAGCATGGTTACAGCCTGCTGAATCTGATGTCTGGCAATCCACTCCTGAAGAATAGGAAAATGGGGCCATAGCTCTTCAGTAGAAGTGGTATAGATATTTAATCTTACAATAGCATCACATTCAAAGCCCGCAGCACTGATTACTTCTTCCAGATTGGCAATAGCCTGTTCCAGCTGCGATTTCATATCCTGAGTACTGGATGTTCCATCGGGATCAATAGCTGCCTGTCCTGAGCAGTATAAAGTACTTTCAACATTTTTTACTTCTACAGCCTGAGAGTAGCTTCTCTCATCCTGCCATTTCCATGGATTAATGGTTCTTTTTTCCATTGTTTTGAATTTTTTATATGTTACTCTACAAAGTTGCAGAACAAACACCCCAAATTCCGGTGATCAGAGTCACGATTATCCGGTGATCATCATCACATTTTATAGTGGCAATCGGCTCAATGTTTCTCTGGATACGCCTAAATAAGCAGCCAGAAGAGATTTTGGAACCCGCTGAACAAGAGAAGGATATTTTTTCAAAAGCTGGTCATACCTTTCCTTTATTCCGGTTGTCATCATGGAAATGGTACGCTGCTGGGCAGTAATAAATCCCATATAGGCTTTTTCAAGAAAGAAATGTTCCAGTTTCGGAAGCTGGGCACAGAGTTTTTTATAATCATCCAGCTTAATGCATAATACTTCTGTATCTTCAATGCATTCCAAAGACATGGTTGCTGAGGTTTGCTGATAATAAGCCGGAAAGTCTGTTTCCCACCAGTCTTCCATGGCAAATCCTATAATATGTTCTTTTCCGGTTTCGTCAGCATACACCAATTTTAACAGACCTTTCAATACAAAATAGTTGTAAGGAACAGCTTCTCCTTCCTGTACTAAAAACTGATGCTTTTTATATTTTTTATAGGTAAAGCATGATGATATGAATTCAAATTCATCATCGTTAAGAGGAACTATTTTTTCGATGTGGATTCTTAGCTGTTGCATCATATTCTGTTTCTTATGATTTAAAAATACGATTTAAATCGCTAAGGATTTTGTTTTAAAAGCTGATCAATCTGTTTATAAAATGAATCTTTACTGTAGTCTGCCAGTCCTTTATGATGCAGTCGTATTTCTCCTTTTTTATCCAGTACAACAGTGGTTGGTAAAGATCCGCTATACAATACATCAGGGATATTTCCAGCCGGTGTAAGAAAAGGAACCGTAAAGCCTTTTTCTTTTAAATAAGATTTTCCAGGAGCAGGAGTATCATCAAGGTTTACCGTAAGAAATACCATATCCGGATTGTTTTTATACTGATCATACAGTTTCTGAACAGACGGAAACTCGGCACGGCACGGAGGACACCAGGAAGCCCAAAAGTTAATGAAGACTACTTTATTCTGTAATGCAGAAGTATCTATAATCTTTCCTTCTTCATTTTTCAGCATCAATCCGGCATAGGAAAATTTAGCTGCATTATTTTGAGATTCTTTTGGTTCTGATATACTGGAATTGAGAATTCCTGTGGAAGCCACCTGTCTCATCAGCCATGCCTTTGCATCTTTATTCACCAAAATGATAATAAACAATACTGTAAGTACTGCTGTAGAGCCATTTTTTCTTAACCAGATCTTCAGATTTTCCATATTCTCCCGCTTAATTCCCAGCCAATATAGGATTAATATTTTGATCAAAAGACAGGAAAGATTGTTTTTAAAACAAAAAGCCTTCAAATACTAAGATTTAAAGGCCTTGCTCTGTGTTTTATTTCAAGTTATCATCATGATAAGATTCTTTAAAAACTATATCTTATGGAACAGTTTCTTTCTAAAAAGGAAAAGCAGTAAACTGAAAAATATCAGATAGGCAATATTGAATATCGCTCCTCCTACCCAACCTGAAAAAGGAAGCGGCAAAAGTCCTTTGATAGGAATAATACATAAAGTCAGCACAAATGGTGTCAGCAAAGCCATCCATCTCGGCAGCAGGGTTTTATTGAAAAGAATACAGATAGCAAAGGAAATCCATCCGACTGCCAGTACGCCAATAGCTGTTCCCCAGGCGATGTTCAGCATTTTCATAAAACCTCTTCCTGTCTCCAGAAGATAAGGGTGAGAAGCAGAATCTGTATGGTAAACCGCTTTATAAATCTCCCCAACATAAAAGAATCCGGCATGTCCTAAAGGTGATAAAACCGCTCCCGCCAGTAAGATCCAATACACCAAGACTGCGTACCATTTTTGAGTGTCTTTGAAAAACTGATACACCAGCCAGGTCGCAGGAAGCAGTAAAGGCCCTGTAAGAGCACCAATCAAAGCACCAAACATCAATCTTGGAGTGGAACCTTCCAGCATTAAAGTTGCGAATTCTACATTTACCTGATCGGCATAGGTCTTTGAAAACAATGGATAATCTGAAGGGTTTGGATCAAATCCGGCAATGTAAATATCACCAATGATCCAACATATTGACACTGCTATTGCTGCAGCAAAAGACCAGTTTATTTTACCTGAATATTTCATAAGTTTTCAACAATTAATTTTATATAAGATGTACATCGTTTCATTATTTCTTTCTCTTATTTAAAAGCAAATTTCAATTATTAAGAATAATTCTAAATAATTATTACCTTTGTGCAAACATAGTATAAACATTCCACAGAAAAGGTCTGTAAAACGGAATAAAAAGTCCGTAAAAAGGAAATTCTAACAAAAGAAAAGGAAATGACAGTACGGCTATATGATGAAAACTTTGGGAACATGCTCATGGAGCGAGATTATCCTTCCTCTTATTTCTTACATGATGGCGGCATCCAGGAATTTACTACCCAGCTCATTCCTCCTTATGGGAATGGTTTTTATCACGAAATCAGCTTTACCCATGTCCACATCACTTTTGGGAATATTGTATTGAATAAACCGCTTCAATTGTACCTTGAGAGTGATTTTGATTCGGTAGAGATGCATTTTACCCTGAATGGAAAAAGCAAAGCAGTTTCGGGGAACTTCCGGAAAACAGTGGTTTTTGACAGCTACCAGCACAACATTATTTATGCCCATAACATGGAAGGCAGAATGGAATTTGAAGGTCCGGAAATGTATGTATTCGAAATCAATCTTGCTCCTGAATTCTTTAAAAAATTTCTGCCTGAGCACTCGGGACTGTTTGAAATATTCAGAAATTCAATTGACAAACAAAATTCGTCTCTCCTCCAACCGGAACATCACCTTATCACCCATGAAATGTACCAGATTCTGAACGACATCATTCATTGCAACAGAAAAGGGACTTTCAAACGAATTTATCTTGAGGCTAAAGTAAATGAACTTCTTCTGTTGCAGCTTGAGCAGTTTTTTGACGATAGACTCTTGCCTTCTTCTCTTCAGAAAAAAGATATAGAAAAAATGTACGCTGTGAGAGATTATATTGTAAAGAACCTGAATGCAGACAGCTCTCTGAATGATCTTGCCCATCTGGCGGGAACCAACGAATTTACTTTAAAGAAAGGCTTCAAAGAGCTTTTCGGGACTACCGTTTTCGGATTCTGGAATGATCTCAAAATGGATCAGGCCAAAAGAATGCTTCTCGACAGTGATCTGAATATCAGTGAAATTTCTGACCATATCGGCTATAAAAATCCGAGACATTTTTCATCAGCATTTAAACGAAAATTCAATATCCTGCCAAGCCAGCTCAGAAGCAGATAGCATCATACAGCCTTTAAAAACTCATTTATCTGTTTTTTTATACTGGACAATAATAAAAACTAAAGAACGGCCGTTAATAATTTGTTTTTCAATAAAATTAACAGAAAAACAACAATAAATCAATATACAATGCATAATATTATTGTTTATGTAACCATCTTATTTTATCCTTGATTTTACCATTTCCGGAAAGCCGTTTTTTCACCGGATTTATTTCACAATTAAATTGTTACGTGTAACAAATCCTCTATTCATCCAACTAATCATACATCAATTAAACATTAATTCCTATACAAGAGATCTACTACTTTAAAATAAACTAATGCAAACATCCTTTTTAAAAATCACCGCGGCCACCGCTGCGCTCTGTTTCAGTACCGTGGCAATAGCCCAACAAACATATTCCGTAAGTGGAACCGTGAAAGATAAAAAAAACGGTGAATTGCTCATCGGAGTCTCTGTAAAAGTAAGTGAAGATCCTACCATCAATGTTGTAGCCAATGAGTATGGATTTTACTCACTTTCCTTACCTGAAGGAAATTACACCCTGATTATTTCTTACCCGGGATATCAGGATTTTGAACAGCAGATCAAAGTTGATCAGAATATAAAAGTTGATCTTCCCCTACTTCCTGCAGAAACTGTAGCAAAAGCAATTGATGAGGTGGTGATAACCGGAATTAAAAAGGATAAAAACCTGACTTCAGCTCAAATGGGAGCAGAAACATTAAGCATTAAAAATATAGAAAAACTGCCTGTTCTGTTCGGAGAAAAAGATGTGATGAAAACCATACAGCTTTTACCTGGTATTAAAAGTAGTGGTGAAGGAAGCAGTGGGTTCAGTGTAAGAGGAGGTGCTACCGACCAGAACCTGATTTTACTGGATGAAGCTCCTGTTTATAATGCCTCTCACCTTCTTGGCTTTTTCAGTACATTCAACAGTGATGCCCTGAAAGATGCCAGCATCATTAAGGGGAACAGCCCTGCACAATACGGAGGCCGCCTATCTTCTGTATTAGATGTTAAAATGAAGGACGGAAACAACAAAGATTATAACATCAACGGAGGAATTGGACTTATCAGCAGCAGATTGAGTGTGGAAGGCCCTATTCAGAAGGAAAAATCTTCATTCATTGTTTCGGGGAGAAGAACGTATGCAGATTTGTTCCTTAAAACCAATAAAGATTATAAAGACAACAAATTATATTTCTATGATCTGAACCTGAAAGCCAATTATCAGATCAATGAAAACAACCGTATTTACCTGTCCGGATATTTTGGCAGAGATGTTCTGGGATTGGGAGATACTTTCAATACAGACTGGGGAAATACTACCGCAACGTTGAGATGGAACAGTATTATCAGCAGTAAGCTATTCTCCAATACGTCATTCATCTACAGTAATTATGATTATAAAATCAGTCTGAAAAATGATGATACCGTATTTGATTTAAATTCGAAAATCCGTGACTGGAATCTTAAGCAGGATTTTACCTGGTTTGCAGGAAACAAACATTCTGTACGTTTCGGTCTGCAATCTATTTATCATACCCTTACTCCGAGCAGTGCTTCCGGGACTACAGTGAGCAGTTTTGCAAGAAATCCGAGATATTCATGGGAAAATGCCGTTTATATCAATGATGACTATAAAGCAACGGAAAAGCTAACGATTAATTATGGAGCAAGACTCTCCATGTTCAGCGTATTGGGAGGTGATACATTCAATACTTACGAGAATGGTGTGCTTACCGATAGCAAGTTCCTGGAGAAAGGAAAATTCGGGAAAACCTATGTGAATATTGAGCCGCGTATTAGTGCCAACTACCGTATCAACGAAGTCAGCAGTGTGAAAGGAGGTTATTCCAGAAATACCCAGAATCTTCACCTTCTGAGCAACAGCAACAGTGGAAATCCTACCGACCAGTGGATAGGAAGCAGTTACACAGTAAAACCGGAAATTGCAGATCAGATCAGTCTTGGTTACAGCAGAAATTTCAACAATAACAATTATGAATTGAATGCTGAGATTTATTATAAAGACATGAAAAACCAGATCGACTTCAAAAACGGAGCCCAAATTGGTTTTGATACCGGAGCGGATGTAGAAAGTGAATTGCTATTCGGAAAAGGAAGAGCTTACGGTCTCGAACTTATTGCCAAAAAGAAAAGTGGAAAACTGACAGGATGGATTTCCTATACCCTTTCCAAAACAGAAAGAAAGATTAACGGAATCAATGATAATGAGTGGTACAACGCCAGAATGGATAAAACCCATGATCTTTCTATTGTTGCCACGTATCAGCTTAATCCGAAATGGAGTTTTTCAGGACTTTTCGTGTATAGCACTGGAAATGCTGTTACCTTCCCTACCGGAAAATATGAACTCAACGGCCAAACCATATTCCAGTACAGCAACAGAAATGCAGACAGAATGCCGGCCTATCACAGAATGGATCTGAGTGCCACTTATGAACCCAGTACCAATAAACGATTCCGTGGTTCATGGACATTTGGTATTTACAACCTGTATGGTAGAGAAAATGCCTATACCATCAATTTTGAAGACAATCCTGACCGTCCCGGAACAACCCGTGCGATGCAGACCTCTTTATTCCGTTGGGTACCCAATATCACTTATAATTTCAAATTCTAAATCATGAAAAATACATTATATATCATAGTATCTCTCCTTGCATTAACTTCTTGTGAAAAAGAGATCGACCTGGATCTAAATGATCAAAGCGGAAATATTGTCATTGAAGGAAATGTAACCAATCAATCAGGACCTTATACTGTGAAAATCACCAAGTCAGTAAGTTTTTCATCACCTAATCAATATCCGGCGGTCACTGGCGCTCAGGTTATTTTAAGTGATAATACAGGTCAGACAGAAACCCTTCATTATGTAGGAAACGGAGTCTATCAAACAACTACTTTCGCCGGAGAGCCTGGTAGAACCTATACTTTGAAAGTAGAGTCCGAAGGAAAGCAATATAGCGCTCAGAGCAAAATGCCTGAAGTGGTCAATTTTGACGGATTACAACAGAGTTCTTTCAAATTTGGAGATAAAACTACGTATACCCTCCTGCCATTATTTACAGATCCAATGCCATTAGGAAATCGTTATCTTTTTAGCTTTACAATCAATGATCTTACTAAAAAGTACATGAATACTTTTTCAGACAATGTAAATAATGGATTACTCAATCAACAGCCTTTAATTCTTCCTAATGACGATAATAAAGGCAGAGATCATGAAGTGGTAGTAGGAGATAAAATTCATGTGGAAATGCAATGTATTGATAACAATATATTCACGTATTACAGTTCTTTACTTCAGATTTCAGGTGGCAACGGAGGAACCGCAACTCCAACCAATCCTCCAAGTAATATCAGTAATGGAGCGTTGGGGTATTTTTCAGCCCATACAACAGACACGGAAACATTTGTCATTGAACAGATGACCACTCCATAAATAAATTTTAAAAAGGATATTCCCATCATTGGAATATCCTTTTTTATTTTCTCACCTATCTTAATCTCCTTTTTAAAGCATAATATCTGTACAGAAGTTTATCATACCTGATCACACAAAACAGCAATCCTGCTGTCACAATAAGTGTTTTTAGACGGATCATGTTATACCCAAAACCACCGATGATGCATCCTGAAAAAAAGCAGGCAATAATCATCAGTTTAAGAGTGATGTTCTTTGTAAGCTGTCTCTTTTCACTTTCCCGTTCTTTAAAGAAAAGTTTTGAAAGTTCTATTCCCAGATCAGTAAATAATCCCGTAAGATGAGTTGTTCTCACCACAGACTGGGATACTCTTGTTACTAATGAATTCTGAACGCCCATTGCAAAAAGTAAAAGACCGGCAATGGTATAAGGAGACACTGATAATTTCAGTGTTTTATCATCTGATAGTCCCACAAAACCTAATATCAGAATTTCAGTAATCAAAGGAATAAGATGCGGGCGAAATAGGCTACGTCCGGAAGAAAATTCGATCATAAAGCTTGAACAGAATGCCCCTCCCAGAAAACATATAATGAAGACAAGATAAGTAAGAGCTTCATTGTAATGACTGAGTAGAATTTCTTCGGAAAAGAAGGCAAAGTGTCCCGTTATGTTTGTGGTAAGTACTTTAACAGATAATACTCCTACAATATTCACTATTCCGGCAACAAACGACAATGCTGATGCCAGCTTAAGATTATGAAAATAGGTTCTGTTTCTCCCTCTGTGCCTGAACATTCTAACTTTCTATAAGGATTGTGTATTTTTCCTTTTTAAGACTTTACTCAAAAAAACAGCTGGATAAAATAAATAAGCAAAAAAAATAAATTAGAAATGTCAGCATAAAGCCGTGAAAAACATATCCGCTTAACTATTTATCCAGTGTTCTTTCCAGGCTTACTATGTCACCTTGAATCTAAAATCCCACTTTTTCCCAACAAATAAAAGATCGGCGTATGAAGTGAAAAGAGCTTTCAAAAACCTCTCTGAAATCTTCTGTTTCTTGTTTCAGCACCAATTTTATTACTTTTGTAAAAGTAATTTGTTCAGGAAAAAAACCTTGTGATTTAGATTAGTCTAAAATGTGATTTAAGTTAAAAACTGAGCGTAAATTCAACAGCCGTATAGAAAAATTATGATCTCAAAATTTATTTTCAATAATCAGTATCTTTTTGATGAACTCCCAGAGTATGATAAAAATCTGCTTACAGGAGCAATGAAAACCAAAAATTACCGTAAAAATGAGCCCATATTTACGGACGGGACAAAACCTAACGGCGTTTACTACCTGAATGAGGGTAAAATAAAGAAATATAAAGTTGATAATGATGGAAGGGAACAGATTATTTACATCTACAGTTCCGGGGAATTTTTCGGTTATTCTGCGATCCTGAGCAACGAATCTTATGGAGATACGACCTCAACACTGGAGAATTCCGTCATTTCCTTTATTTCGAAAGAAAGCTTTCTGGAAATTCTAAGCCAGTCATCAGTACTTTCAAGGCTTCTTCTAAAGTCTTTAAGCCATGAATTCAGTGTGATGGCCAACCTTATTGCTGTTCTATCTCATCGCACCGTAAGAGAAAGAGCCGCTCTCAGCCTGCTGATTCTTCATGATAAGTATAAATCAAATGACGCTCCTGATGACGAAGTATTTATTACTCTTTCCCGTATAGATCTAGCCAATATGGTGGGGACAGCCAGAGAAACTTTGGCCCGTATCATCAATGATTTCAAGCAGGAAAAACTCATCATATCCGAAGGACGGAAAATACAGATCACAGACTTTAAGCGTTTAATTCATATTGCTAATTTTTATTAATAAAGTCATTCACGTTAAAATCTATCATTTCTACTGACAATCTGTTGTCATAAGCTCCTGTTACCTTTGTTTAAAATTAGTTTAAACAAATAAGTATCCTTATGAAACTTACCTCATTAAGAATGATCAGCAAAGACATTAAAGCAGCAGTAGCATTTTACGAACAGATCGCAGGCATCACTGCCACATGGTATACGGAAGATTTTGCAGAACTTTCTACAGATTCTATTACAATCGCTATCGGAAGTACCCGGACAATGCAATTATTTTCGGAAGGTCTGACAGACTTCGCAGGAACAAAATCAACCATCATCGAATTTTTGGTTAACAATGTAGACGAAGAATATGAAAGAATCAAAAATATAGCTTCCGAAATTATTCAGGAACCGACAACAATGCCCTGGGGAAACAGATCTCTCCTGTTCTGTGATCCGGATGGCAATATGATCAACTTTTTTACTCCTGTGAGTGAAGAGGCTGTGAAGAAATTCAGTTAAATTTTTTATCCATCAACACAAAAGAGGCTGTCTCAAAAGTCAAATAATTTGGTCGATGTAATTCTGAATGAAATGAAATGTAGTGAAGAATCTCATGTATTTGGTTATTAATGAGATTCTTCCTTCGTCAGAATGACACCTTTGAAACAGCCTCTTTTTTATGAATATATTGATGTTGTTTTAATTTATTTCCCAAGGAATTCAATGGCTTTTCCAACAAATGCATCATGGTATTGATAAAAAGAAGCATGCCCTGAATCCGGGAAAATCACTAGTTCCGCATGATCTAAATGCTGAGCCATATTTTTAGCATTCTGAACAGATACCGGAAGGTCGTTTTCACCATGAACAATCAGTACCGGATTTTTGATTTTTTGTATTTCTGTAAGGGCATCAGCATTAGCTTGAGCCCAACTCAATACAGCGGTAAACTGTGAGTTTGAAGTGGCGTCACTTAAAGGAAGATCCCTATCTGTTGTACGAAGCTGAACTCTTGCAAAAGAGGCTTTTCCCTCTGCAATGCTTTGAGCAGATTCTGTAAAACCAAATTTCAAAAATGAAGCTTCCGGGCTTAATCCCGCTGTTCCTGCAATGATATTGGGAAGATTAGATAACCCGATTGCTCCCTGTGGGCCTGTACCTGTTAAAATCACTTTATTAATCAGTGAAGGGTTGGTCAGTACTATTCTCTGTGTAATAAATCCACCCATTGAAAATCCCATGATGTTCACTTTGGTATAGTGTAAAGCTTTAATAAAATCTACTGCATCATCAGCCATCGCCTGAACAGTATTGGGCGTTGTTCCTTTTGAAGAAGCGACACCTTTATTGTCAAAGATAATTACCTTATACTTCTTGGCCAGCCCATCAGTCACTGCGGGATCCCAATCATCCATTGAACCACCTAATCCAGGAAGGAGAACCAAAGGAATTCCGTCTTCTTTTCCTAAAACACGGTATGCTATGTCATTTCCTTTAACCGTTACGAATTGGGTTTTGGCAGTTTGGTGGTTTCTGTTTTGAATTTCCTGCGTCGTGGGAGGCTCATTTTCTTCGGTGCAGGATACGGTCGCTACCGTAAAAAGAGTTAAACATAATAAGCTTACGGCTGAGATTTTTCTGATTGTTTTCATTGTCGTTTATTTTTGTATGATTATGGTGCAAACATAAAACACAAAAACAGGCAGAACACTCACAAGCTTTATCAACAGGACATTTTAGCAGCTCAGTTAGACATTTTACAAGGTGAAAATAAAAAGTAAAAAATTCAAGACATTTTTTTAAAGTTCCTGAGCTGATCTCAATGCATACAGGGCATCCATCGCTTTTTCAGCATCTTTTTCAGCTACAAAAATATGATCATGAAAATAAGCAGCCACTACGTTACAACTGATATTCTCCTTTTTCAAGGCATTGGCAAAAGCAGCTGTAAGTCCTACCGCTTCCAGAGACGAATGAATATTCAAGGTAATCCATGAAGAAATATAGTGATAGTCTAAAGACCATTCATCTGCTATCTTTTTTTCTAAGACAATAGTGATCGCTTCAGTTTCCCGAAAGAAAAACAGAATTCTTCCGATATCCGGTATTCCTCCTAAAGTTTCAATCGTACAGAATACATATTCTCCGGTATTCAATACTGGCTCCATATTCTGAATCAGTACCGCTAAGTCTTTTTCTCCTGACATCTTTTTTGATGCAAAACTAAAGCATAGATGACGGTATTTGTTTATCATTTGATAAAAAACACTCAATTGCTATATTGAAATAGTGATTCTTTCTCATCCAAAAACACAAAAAGGAAGCATAATGCCTCCTTTTTGTGTTTGTAATGTAACCTATCACTGAACCTCACTATATGTGTTTGTGTTTTTTTCTGATCATTTGGCTTTTTTAAGAAATCCAGTTAAGGTTATTCATACACTTCTTTAATTTCATCAGTGTTATTAATTTTTCATCATTTGTGTTTCTATAACTATCGTTTATTATTTGTATAGTTATAATCATTTGTTGTTTTGTGTATGAAACTTAAAAAGTTTAAAAGCATTTCTCAGTTGCTTTTTCATTACTTAAATTTCACAGTACAAAGGAACAACATTCCCAAATAAAATTCTCTATAAACCCCATCGATACATATCGACCGACTTATAGATATTTATCGATGAAATATAATATTCTGACTCTTTGAAGTGGTGATTACCTTGAAACACTATAGTTTATGATGGGTTTTGACAAGTTCTACAAGCTCAACCATATTTTCGATCTTTAGTTTTTCAAAAATATTTTTTTTGATTGTGCTTACTGTATTTTGTTTGATATTCAGACTGTTTGAAATTTCCAGGTTTCCATATCCTTCAGCATAAAGTTCAGCAATCTCCATTTCTCTTTTGGTTAAAATGTTGAGTGGACTTATCAGATCCGGGTTGTACACAAACTGTACCAATAGATTTCGTAAAAGAGCAGAGAAATATTCTCCTTTCTCGATAAAGGTTGTGATCGCTTCCCTTACTTCTTCCTCTTCACTCAGTTTACTCAGATAGCCATCAGCACCGGCTTTGATGAATTTAAGGCCATGCAGCTCTTCTTCAAGTCCTGTAAAAATCAAAATCTTAAGATCAGGATTTACACTTTTCATTTGTGGTAAAATATGAAGACTGTTTCCGTCCGGGAAATGAGCATCAATGATGGCCATCTCTATTCCTTTTGATTCTATCAGCTCCAATACCTGATGTAAGGATGAAGTCTGATACACTTTCGCGTTAGGAACAATATCACTGATCACAATCTCCATTCCCTGGCGTACAATACTGTGATCGTCTGCCAGAAGGAATATAATTTCTTTATTTTGAATTGGTGTTTCCATTAGTATTACTATTTAAATTGATCCTGAATGTCACTTTAGTTCCTTTATGTAATTTGCTTTCCACAGATATATCACCATCGAAAAGTTCTACAATTTCTTTTACCAGATTAAGACCAAGTCCTGCTCCCAGATTATCTACTTCATCAGACACCATTCCCTGATAATAAGGATCAAAAATTTTACCCAGATCCGATTCTGAAATTCCTACTCCGGTATCTCCTACCGTTGTAATCAGGGAAATTTTATTGTCTCCAAGAGACTCTGTAGCCATTACGAGATCAATCTGCCCGTTTTCTGTAAATTTATTGGCATTTCCCAGAATATTCATAAAAATCTGGTTGATTCTGATATTATCCGAATATACCACTACATTTTCAGGAATTCTATCTGTTACTACAAACCTGTTGTTTCTCGTTTCCAGATATGGCGTAATCACCTTTACAATAGAACTTATTTCATCTTTAAGATTAAAAACTGACTGTATAAGCTCTTTTTCAGCATTTTCGTTTTTGGTATATTCCAGAATCTGGTTAGACTGCAGAAGCAAAGTGCTATTGGTAAACTTGATGGATTTAAGATAATCCTTTATCGTCTCATCTTCAGTAGTTCTGTGGATTTTATCAATGAAAATATTGATGATTTTCAAAGGAGACCTCAGATCATGGCTTAGCATTCCCAGAATCCTGTTTTTGAAATTAAGGTTCTTTTTAATTTCCTTATTGGCAGCATCAAGTTTTTGTTCATACACAAACGCCATTCTTGTAAAATACATGATCAGAATAGAAACAATAAACATCAGAATCATCAGTCCCAATACCAGATAAGTCCTTATCTTGTTATTATTGGAACTCTGTTCGTTGTATTCTCTTTCCAGTTCGGATTTGAAATCCTTGATGGCATTTTCGTATACTTCTATTAAGTTATTACTATACACCAACAGCTTACTGAAATTACTGTAAAACTGTAAGTTATTTTTCTGACTCCGAGCGGCAAGCAGCTGAACTTTCTTTACTTCGGCTGCATAATGCTTGTCTATAGATTTTATCGTATTGTCCATTTTGGATTTTACCTGAGAAAGATCTATAGTTTTATTATTGGTCATCGTAATCACAGTACTCTCCTTCTGAACATCTACTTTCCCTGTTACCGCATCTTTTAAACGGCCGAAAAAACCTTTCTTTTTTACCGTATCCGCATAAGTACGGGTTTGAATCTTGAAATCTTCAAAATCATTTTTATATTTGGCAGGCTCATACTGCTTATCTTCAATCTTTGTTGGTGGATTCAGAGAAGTCTGATACACTGAATCTATTAATGTCTTCAGTTTTGCAGTCTTTAAGGTATCCTGGTTACGAAGTGCCAGATTTTTTTTCAATCTGGGACTCGTATTTTCATATTCACCAATTTTATCAAAATTAGTCTTAAGCTTTCTCAACGACTGAAAATATAGCTGCAGATCATTATTATCCTGAGTGGCCATATACTTCTGAAGATGATCCTGTGCATCCATGAAATCTTTCCTGGAATTATCAGTTAATCCTCCCAATGCACGGCTTTCCTCAAGCTGATCTTTAATAAACTTCAGCTTCTTCCCGTTGACAAATTCATTGTAGAAAAATATGGCAATAATGACCTGTATCAGTAAAATACAAAGGATCAATGAGTAATGAACAAGTTTTCTCAATTTAAAATTTAAGAATTTATTTTTCATATTTGTTTATCAGTTAAATTAATTTCCTGATGACGTAAGTCCATTAGATATTAGCCTTTAACAATATAGCATTATTTTCAATAATTTCATAATAAGCCTATATCATTCAATTGGCAAAGTTAAAGTAATTTTTGTCTTCATATAATAATGAATATTTGATTAAACTCACAGAAATTATTTTTTTTTACTATTAAAATGCTTTGTAAACATTCAGTTTTATGTATGTAAATCTTTTTTTTTAGATCAATTGCAAAAAGTTGAGGCTCAGTAAAATATTATTTTTCTGTTCATTTTATTACAAATAGTAAACAATAAGTCAAAAAAAACGAGCAGATAATCTCTAAACAACTTATCCCATACTTTCTTCATAATTGTTGAAACAGCCTTCTGGAAAAGAATTTCCTGGCATTCCGTATTTCTACTCAATGCAATATTTGGTTATTTACACTCTAAGAACTTATCTCCTCTTCTTTGTTACTTTGAAATGCTTATTAATAGTGACCCTATTCAATGGAAAACCAGAATATTCACATGTACCGGAAGATTTGTCTCTACACTTAACCTATCGTAGCAAATAAGGTTCGGAGAGTATTAAAAATCACTAATGGTGGTACATTCCTTCATATGGATGTCTTTACTTTTCTGTATCTCTTCTTACGATTATAAAATATAAAACAAATAACCTATGATTACAGAAAACTACGACGTAATCGTCATTGGCGGAGGAGCAATAGGGCTTGCTACAGCTTATCATCTCAGCCAGCGTCAGGCCAAGACTTTAGTACTGGAACAATATACTTTTGTGAATCAATTGGGCAGCTCTGCAGGAGTGTCACGTCAGTTCCGGATTCCTTATCCTGATGAATATATGGTACAAATGGCTCTGGATGCACAACCGTATTGGGATGAATTGCAGAAAAAGACAGACACCCAACTGCTTGATAAAGTAGGAACACTCTGGTTTGGAGATCCTGAAGTGCACTCCACCGAAGGAAATATTGCCGAAGCAGAAAAAGCATTACAAGCTTTAGGAGTTCCTTATACAACTTTAACATCCAAGGAAATTGAAGAGCAGTATCATTTCAAAAACTTACCGGATAATTATACAGGACTATTCCAACCCGATGGTGCCAGCATCAATTTTAAAGCAACCATTGAAACACTTTTAGATCTTTGTCAGAAAGAAGAAACCGTAGAGCTAAGAGAAGATTCTCCGGTGCTTGAGATCAAACAAAACGGTGATCTTTTCGAGCTTACCACTCCTAATGGTATTTATATCGCTAAAAAACTGGCCATCATTCCCGGGCCTTATATCAACAGTGTGATCAACCTTCTTGATTTTAAAATAGAAGCCACTTATTGGAATATGTCTTCTGCTTATTTTAAAAAGACAGATCCTACCATACAATATCCAACATGGTTTGTATTTCAGAACGCAAGCGGAGAAAACGGGAATCAGTTCTACGGCTTCCCTTCCGTGGAATGGGACCATCCGGAATACATCCGTGTAGCACCGGATTTTGTGATTAAACCTTTGGAAGAGCCGAGCGACAGAACATTAATTCCCAATCCTCAAGAACTGGCCTATACTTCCGAATGGATCAAGAATCATATGAACGGCCTAAGCATTATTCCTGAGTATACTTCAACATGCCTTATCGCTTTGAGTACAATCCCCAATAAAGAACTACTGATTGATTTTGCACCATCTTATGTTCCCAACCACAAAAACATTGTAGTATACGCCACCGGATGGGCAGCCAAATTCACACCTTTCTTAGGAAAAATCATGTCAGATCTTGCCTTGGATGGACATACAGATTTCGATATTACACCCTTCCGATTAGGATATAAATATTTCTTATCCCTTTAAAAATTATAAAACCATGAATCAAGAAAACGTAAATAAAAATACACCGCTGTATCCAGGAATGCAGCCCGATCTGAAAGTAGAAGTAGCCATTATTGGTGCCGGAACTTCCGGATTATATACAGCCTTTCGCTTGGTAGCAGACAATAAATACAAAGGTCATGAAGTCCAGATCTTTGATATGAGTGACAAATTAGGAGGAAGACTTGAATCCGTAATGATGCCGGGAATGAATTTCTGGGGTGAACTCGGAGGAATGCGTTATCTGACTTCTCAGGAAATTGTAACAACACTCATAGAAGGTTACCCATTGAAAGAAACAGATCTAAGCAAAAGAACTCCTGTTCTGAAAGATAAGATGACTCCTATTCC
>CBFQYI010000034.1:0-17848 GCA_965720825.1 uncultured Chryseobacterium sp.
ATTATCACTATCAAAAACAGGCATACTTCCGGAAATAATATTCACGTTGTAACTGATCGCGAGTTCTGAGATTTTATTTTTGATCTGTTCGGTAAGCTTAGCCAGTTCTATCATACTGTCTCTTTCGGAAAGATTGTTGAAAGGAGCCAGCAATGGTGTATTGAAGAGTTCCGGAAAAAGAACAAAATCAGATTTATAATCTCCCATCACATTCACAAAGAATTCTACCTGCTCATAAAAAGCTTCTATGTCTTTAAAAGTTCTCATCTGCCACTGCACCAATCCAAGACGGATAATGCTGTCCTGCATTGTATTTGGTTTTCTGCTGTAGTAAATGTTATTCCACTGTAGAAGAACCGCATTTTCTCTGGAAGCTTCATCTTCCGGCAGGTATTTTTTCAGGATTCTTATCGGAAGAAAATTATTGGAAAGCTGGAAAGACAATACAGGATCATAGATTTCCTTATCTCTTACCTTTCGGATATATTCTCTTGGAGAAAATTCATGGCTGTATTTATGATAATTCGGGATTCTGCCACCCAGAACAATAGACTTCAGATTTAATAATTCACAAAGCTCTTTTCGCGCATCATACAACCTTCTTCCCAAACGCAGTTCACGAAACTCCGGATCTACAAAAACTTCAATTCCGTACAGGACATTTCCTGTGGAAGTGTGGGTATTGAATGTATAATTTCCCGTAATATCACTATAGGTATGATCATCTCCGAATTCTTCATAATTGACAATAATGGAAAGCGCTACAGCTGCCAGTTTTCCGTCAACTGTAATACATATCTGCCCATTAGGGAACATTTTTGTAAGCTTATCAATACTTTTTTTGGACCAGATGGACTCCGACATCTGCGGGTAGGCCCTTTTCATCGTTTCCGCCAGCTCATTATAATCCTGAAGGGTCAGGTTTCTTGTTTCTATTTGCATTTGATGTAATTTTACTTAAATTTAGTGAAAATATTTCACTTCAATCCTTATAGAAAAGTACTTTTCGACCATTTATACAAAATTTAACAGTGGATATCTCCGAAATTTTACAAGCAGCAGTTCATTCAAATAATTACTGGAAACATTCTAACTTTAGCACTGTAATGGAGACGCTTAAACCCCATTATAGTATTAATATAGAAATGGATACAGAAAAATTTACCACCCTATTCTTAGGAGATAAAGCCATCGGATATATCTGTTTGAATTATCCTCTGATCTTTGTAGAAAGTCAATATGCTTTACAAATAAAAAATGTTCTTCATGCATTTCATGATATAGGATACATTATTGTTGATACTCTATCTAATCCTTATCTGTCTGTAGATTCTGATATCTATAATGCTTATTTTGATTTTATGGAAAACCTGAATGCTTTTTCTGCTGAAGATTTTTATTTTTACAATGTAAATTAAAAATCATTCTTGTCCGACTAAATTAAAGCGTAATTAGCAGGTCGCTCCTCTGGAGCTTTATTTTTATGAGAACTTCTTTTTTCTACTAACAGCAGATCCCGACGGGATCAAATCCAGCTCCACTGGGAGCTAACTGTTAATAGAACATATTTGTTTTAAAATTATAGCTCCGGAGGAGCGACCTGTTAATTCATGCTGTAAATATTGATATTTTCAGTGTATTTATACTTTTTACCGGAGAGTAATGATTATATTAAATTTTATTAGCTGATGAAACCATACGCAGTAACTTTACTCATAAGCGTCACCATTATTTTTATTTTAAGAATCTTTTATGCTGACACATCAGTCAATGTTTCGCATAATTTAAACTTATTTTCAGCATCTGAAATAAAACCTCAGGAAGCAAAAAGTTTTATTTACTTTTATTTAATAGTTACCATGTTAATAAGTTATGTCATTTTCCATAAGCATATACTCTTCAAACTGATATACTGCTTATTAATTGCTTTAAATATTTTACTGATCATTTCTTCATTGAAACAGTTTTAACAAAAAAATCCCACCCAAAACGGGCAGGATTTTATATTTAACTTCAAGTCAAAAATTACTCCCACTCAATCGTTGCAGGTGGTTTGCTTGAAATATCGTAAGCTACTCTGTTGATTCCTCTTACTTCGTTGATGATTCTGCTTGAAACAGTATCCAAGAACTCATAAGGAAGTCTGCTCCATGTTGCTGTCATAAAGTCGATGGTGTTGGCAGAACGAACTACAGCGGTATATTCGTAAGTTCTTTCGTCTCCCATTACCCCTACAGATTTTACAGGAAGAAGAACTACAAAGGCCTGAGATACTTTTTCGTAAAGGTCATTTTTGTATAATTCTTCAATGAAGATATCATCAGCTTCCTGAAGGATTCTTACTTTCTCAGCATCTACCGCTCCCAATACTCTGATTCCTAATCCAGGACCTGGGAAAGGGTGTCTGTATACCATATGGTGAGGAATACCTAATTCTTCTCCTACTCTTCTTACTTCGTCCTTGAAAAGTTCTCTTAATGGCTCTAATAATTCGAATTCCATATCTTCAGGAAGTCCTCCAACATTGTGGTGAGACTTGATTACTGCAGATGGTCCGTTAACAGACTGGCTTTCGATAACGTCAGGATAAATAGTACCTTGAGCAAGGAACTTAGCACCTTCAATTTTGTGAGATTCTTCATCAAAAACATGGATAAATTCGTTTCCAATGATTTTTCTCTTCGCTTCAGGGTCGTCTACTCCAGCTAATTTTGAAAGGAATCTATCCTGAGCATCCACCATTTTAATGTTCATATGAAAATGCTCTCCATACTGATCCATTACTTTTTTACCTTCATCCTTTCTCAATAATCCCGTATCTACGAAGATACAAGTTAACTGATCACCGATTGCTTTGTGGATCAAAACAGCGGCTACAGAGGAGTCTACACCCCCTGAAAGTCCAAGGATTACTTTGTTGTCTCCAACTTTCTCACGGATCTCCTCAACTGTTTTTTCAATATAGTTGGTCAGTTTCCAGTTTTTCTCTGAGTTACAGATGCTGAAAACGAAATTTTCAAGCATTTTCCCTCCTTCTTCAGTATGAGAAACTTCCGGGTGGAACTGAACACAGTAGATTTTTTTATCTTCATTAGCGATAGAAGCAATTACTCCTGATTTTGCATTTAATTCAAAACCTGCAGGCAATTCTCCTACTTCGTCAAAGTGGCTCATCCAAACGACAGAGTTCTGAGTCACTCCTTTTAATAAAGTGCTTTCTTTAACGATCTCTAAGTTTGCTTTACCGTATTCACCTTTTTCTCCTTTGTTTACTTTACCTCCTAAAAGGTGAGCTGTCATCTGCATTCCGTAGCAGATTCCCAATACAGGAACTCCTTGCTCGTATAATTCTTTTTCAACCAGGTGAGCATTTTCTGCATTTACAGAACTTGGTCCACCGGAAAGGATGATTCCTTTTGGCTGTTTTGCTAAAATATCTTGTAATGGTGTATTGTAAGGCAAGATTTCAGAATACACGCCCATCTCACGGATTCTTCTTCCGATAAGCTGGTTGTACTGGGATCCGAAATCTAAAATAATAATACCGTTGTTCATTTTTGATAATTGATAAATGATGATTGATAAATGATAGAGCTAATGGCCACTGGCTAATGGCTTCTGGCTTGGAAAAAACTTCCCAATTTCACTTTCAGCAACTAATTTCTAACCTCTAGCTTCTAATTATTAACTGTTTTACAAAAAAAGACTTGGATTAGCTCCAAATCTTTTTTCGTGATTTTTATTAAAACTTTCCGATGTCTTCTCTGTAGAAGCCGTAATCGAAATGTACATGACCTGCATCTTCGTAAACTTTTTTGCGGGCATCTTCGTAGGTAGCTCCTGTAGCCACAATGTTCAGTACTCTACCTCCATTGGAAACTACTTTATCTCCTTTGCTGATTGCTCCTGCATATAACAGTTTACTATGTTTCAGCTTATCTTCTCCTGTAATTTCGAAACCTATTTCGATGTTTCTCGGATAACCTCCTGAACACATTACAAGACAAACTGCTTTTTCGTCTTTAAACTTAAGCTCAATGTCTTTTCCTTCCATACAGTCCTGGATCACATCCAGAAGATTGTTTTCCATCAATGCCATCAATACCTGAGTTTCAGGATCTCCGAATCTCATGTTATATTCAAGAAGGTAAGCTCCGTTTTTCGTTACCATCAATCCGAAGAAGATGATTCCTTTAAATCCGAAACCTTCAGCTTTAAGACCTTTAACAGTAGGTTCTAAGATATTCTTCTCAAAATCTGCATAGTGCTCCTGAGTAAATTCCGGGCTTGGCGCTACTGAACCCATACCACCTGTATTAGGTCCTGTATCTCCGTTTCCAGCTTTTTTATAATCTTTTGCCGCTACACAAGGGAATAATTTTTCCCCGTTAGAGAAAGCAATGATTGAAGCTTCAAAACCTTGTAAATATTCTTCAATAACTAAACGAATACCGGCATCACCATAGATTCTTCTGATCATGAAATCATGGATTGTAGCTTCAGCTTCTTCAAGGTTGTCACAAATAACTACCCCTTTTCCGCCTGCTAAACCGCTAGCTTTGATTACCAAAGGATATTGCTGTGTCTGCACATACTCTTTAGCATCATTGTATGAATCAAATACGACAGCCTTAGCTGTTTTGATATCATAGGTCTGCATAAATTTCTTAGAGAAAGCTTTACTTCCTTCCAGGCTCGCTACTTTTTGAGTAGGCCCGAAAACTTTAAGATCATGCTTTTTAAATTCGTCCTTGATACCCGCTACAAGAGGAGCTTCAGGACCTACGATCGTAAGATCAATTTTTTCTTTAATAGCGAAATCTCTAAGTTCTTTGATTTCTGATAAATGAACATTTTTCCCTATTACATCGGTAGTAGCATTCCCGTTAGCAAAAAACATTTTAGAAATTCTTGAGTCATTCTGAAGCTTTGCCGCTAAAGCAGATTCTCTACCGCCTTCACCTATGATTAATATTCTCATACTTTATATTATTATCTAGTCTTATTTTACAAATATATAATTTTGAATGCTAAAAATACAATCCCTAATTATTTTTTAATTCTATTTTAATTAGTGGAAAAAGTGTCTAACCCCTGTAAACATCATTGGAATATTGTGCTCGTTGGCAGCCTCAATACTATCCTGATCTTTTACACTTCCACCCGGCTGAATAATTGCCTTGATACCTTCCTGAGCGCAGAAATCTACCACATCACGGAAAGGGAAAAATGCATCTGAAGCCAGTACCAAATCTCCGGAGAATTTTTCTTTTGCTCTTTCGATAGCCTGCTGAGTTGCCCAGATTCTGTTTACCTGACCACCTCCGATACCGAATGCCTGAATTCCGTTGGAAACTACAATCGCGTTAGACTTCACATATTTTACAACTCTCTGAGAGAAAAGTAATGCTTTTTTCTGTTCTTCTGTAGGCTGTACTTCAGTTACCACTTTGATATCGTCTGAGAAGTGAAGGTCATTATCCTGAACAAGGATTCCTCCGTCTACTTTCACCCAGGTCTGTTTGTCTGAAACAGGGTTTACGATTTTGATGATTCTCAGGTTTTTCTTTTTTCTTAAAACTTCAAGGGCTTCTTCATCAAATTCAGGAGCCATTACAATTTCAAGGAACGTTTTATTTAATTCTTCAGCTGTAGCTGCATCAATTTTATAGTTCATTGCAACAATTCCGCCAAAGATGGAAACCGGATCACATTCAAATGTTTTCTGGTAAGTTTCCAACGCTGAAGTTCCGATTGCAACGCCACAAGGTGTAGAGTGTTTCACCGCACAACAAGCCATTTCTTCTTTGAACTCAGTAACTACTTTCCAGCAAAGGTCCATATCACGAAGATTGTTGAAAGAAAGTTCTTTACCTCCAAGCTGTTCGAAATCTTTCATCGCTCCGTTCTCGAAAGTAGAAACGTAGTAAGCTGCTGTCTGGTGAGGGTTTTCTCCGTATCTCAGGTCAGCTACTTTTTTATAAGAAGCATTCAGATAAGTAGGATATTCTTCCTCTAAAAGCATTCTGGAAATAGCAGCATCATACGCAGAGGTAAGGTTGAATACTTTTCCTGCAAGCTTTTTACGGGTTTCGATATACGTATCTCCATTTTGCTCCATTTCAATTTTTACTGCTGCATAATCTTCAACATCAGTGATTACCGTTACAGAATCAAAGTTTTTCGCTGCAGAACGAAGCATTGAAGGACCTCCGATATCGATAAACTCTACTTTTTCATGTAAAGAAATGTCTTTATTTACATTTTCAAAGAAAGGGTAAAGGTTTACGATCACCATGTCAATCAGATCAATCCCGTGCTCCTGAACGGTTTGCATGTGCACTTCGTTGTTACGAACTGCCAGCAATCCTCCGTGAACTTTTGGGTGTAAAGTTTTCACTCTTCCATCCAACATTTCAGGGAAATTGGTAACCTCATCAATCTGAATAGGATTTAAACCAGCGTCTTTCAAATGTTTGAACGTTCCTCCTGTAGAGATCAACTCATAATTCTGAGCTTCCAAAAACTGTGCGAATTCAATTAATCCACTTTTGTCAGAAACACTGATTAAAACTCTCTTTTTACTCATTTTACTTTCAATTTTTTACTTTTTACAGCTATTTCAAACTGTGTCCGGGTCTTTCACCTCCGAACTTACTTTTATTTTACTTAGATTTTTCTATTTTCCTGTCAAAAATTTAAATTTTTGACACCCTTCCAAAGGAAAGGAATTAATTTCCCAGGACCTTATTGATCGCTATCGGAAATATTTCATATTCAATCTGGTGAACTTTCTGAGCCAGAGTTTCAGGAGTATCCTCAGCGGTTACTTCGAAAGACTTCTGAAGAATAGCTTCTCCTTCGTCAATCCCTGGTGTCACAAAATGTACAGTTGCCCCACTCTCTACTTCTTTGGCTTCAATAACTGCATTGTGAACGTTCATTCCCCACATCCCTTTTCCTCCGAATTTCGGAAGCAAAGCCGGGTGAATATTGATTATTTTACCATTCCAGTTTTCACAGAATTCAGATTTTAAGATGGATAAAAATCCTGCCAATACAATAAGATCTGTATTTTCAGGGATTACTTTAGCCAACTCACTGCTGAAGTTCTTTCCTCTCGGAATCAGTATGTTTTCTATATTGTGATTCTTTGCTCTTTCCAGTCCGAAACATTCTCTGTCTGCTACCACCAAAGTTACTTTTGCATTCTGGATTTCTCCTGAGTCAATAGTATCAATGATTCTCTGCAGATTGGTTCCTGAACCGGATACGAGTACAACGATGTTCTTCATATTTCTAATTAGCCCCGATTGCAGCGGCATCCTTTTTTTGAAATGGCTTTGTAAAAAAGCACTGGCAAAAAAGATATAGCGGAAAGCGGGATTAAGCTTCTAAAACTTTAAATTAATTTTCTCTGCTCCTTCAGTGATTTCACCGATTTCGTAAGCGTCATCTAAAAGGTGCAATACTTTTTCAGCATGTTCAGCATCTACAACGATTACCATTCCTACACCCATGTTGAATGTTCCGTGCATTTCTTCACGTTTTACTCCACCTCTTTTTTCAAGCTCAAGCATAACACTAGGAATTCTGATTTTTGTCTCGTCAATAGAAGCACAAAGTCCTTCAGGAATAATTCTAGGAACGTTTTCGTAAAGACCACCTCCTGTGATGTGAGCAATTCCTTCTACTTTTACTTCTTCCAATACTTTGTGAATATCTTTGTAGTATAGTCTTGTAGGAACTAAAAGTGTCTCGTATAATGGTTTTCCTTCAAACTCTTCTTCAAAGTTCGGGAATACTTTTCTTACTAAAGAGAATCCGTTTGAGTGGAATCCTGAGCTTGGTAATGCAATAATTTTGTTCCCTGCTTTGATCTTAGAACCGTCAATGATCTGATCTTTTTCTACGATTCCTACACAGAATCCTGCAACATCATAATCTCCAGGCTGATACATTCCGGGCATTTCAGCAGTTTCACCACCAATCAGTGCACAGTTGTTATCCTTACAAGCGGCAACCATTCCTAAAACGATTTCTGCAGCGATTTCTGAATCCAGCTTTCCACAAGCCAGATAATCCAGGAAGAATAAAGGCTTAGCTCCGTGACAAAGAATATCGTTAGCACACATTGCGAAACAATCTACCCCGATAGAATCATATTTTTTGGTATCTAAAGCTACTTTCAGCTTTGTTCCTACTCCATCTGTTCCTGATACAAGAACCGGATTTTTGTATCCACCGATTTCATAGAAAGCACCAAAACTTCCCAAATGATTCAATACATTGGAATTGTGGGTTTCACCGACCGCTTTTTTGATCTTGTCAACCGTTTTGTATCCTTCTTCTTTGTCTACTCCTGCTGATTTGTAAGTGTTGCTCATGTCTGCTTAGATTTTTAGATTTCAGATTCAGATTTCAGATGATTTATTGTCTTGCATCTGACGCCTTGTGTCTTCTTATCTTTTAATATTTCAATTACTTTTATACTTGATTTTAGAAAACAAAAAAGCCGACAATCTTTTCAGATTATCGGCCGTTATTTTATCTCAGAATTTCAGAGCCCACAACTTTCCCTTTATGAGAAAAACATTGTTTATAGGAGGTCTGAATTTTCATCTCTTTTCTTTTTGCAAAAATAGTAATTTTAAATGAATATTCAAATTCTATTTTTCAAGGATTGTTTCAATGGCTGCAATCTTCTTAATTTTTTCTTTTAACTCACTGTCTTTCTCTTCATTAGAAATTTTCTGAGCAGCTTTATCAAAGTTATCATTAAAGAAAGGAAGAGAAAAAGTCTCTACCACATTTCCTCCATGGAAAGGGAAACGCTTTGATGCTGCTTCCAAAACACCTGCTCCACCTCTACCTCCGGGAGATGTAGACATCAATAGCATTGGTACTTCATTCCAAACGGTTCTGTCTTTGATTCTGGATACCCAGTCGAATACATTTTTGAATGCCGTAGAATAGGTTCCGTTGTGCTCTCCTAAAGAAACCAACAATAGGTTTGCGCCATCAATTTTTGCTGCAAAATCATGAGCTTCCTGAGGAACACCTCCTGCTAATTCTCTTTCATGTTTATAGATTGGCATTTCGAAAGGATTCAGATCTATCACTTCTACGTCTGCATTTTCAAATAATGTTGATGCATAAGCTACCAACTGTTTGTTCATTGAAGCTTCTGAGTTACTTCCTGCTATTGCTAAAATTTTCATAGGTGAGGTTTATTTTTAAGATTACAAATTTAGTTTTTTATTTAAGATAAGAAGGCAGTTCCATTGGGACTTCCATTAATAATACTTCGGTGTCTTCTACGGCTTCAATATTAAAGCTCTGGGTATCCCAGATTCCTAATCCGTCTCTTTCATTCAGAACACGGTCTCCGATTTTTGCACTTCCTTTTAACACAAACGCATACACTCCGTTTCCTTTTTTGTTGAACATATAATTTTTGCCATTTCCTTTTTTAAAGTTGGCCAAGTTGAACCAGGCATCCTGATGAATCCAAACACCGTCATCATTTTTATTAGGTGATAAAATTTGTTGGAATCCGTTGATTTTTTCACCTTCTTTGATACTTTTCTGATCGTATCTCGGTTCAACATTCTGTTCTTTTGGGAACACCCAGATCTGAAGAAATTTCACCTCCTCGTCTTTATTTTTATTGTATTCGCTGTGCATAACACCGGTTCCGGCACTCATCACCTGGATTTCTCCTTTTCTGATCACCGCTGTGGTTCCCATTGAATCTTTATGTTCCAAATCACCTTCCAAAGGAATTGAAATAATTTCCATATCTCTGTGCGGGTGTGTTCCGAAGCCCATTCCCTGCGAAACGGTGTCATCGTTCAATACTCTTAAAACGCCAAAGTTTGTTCTGTCTCTGTTTTGATAGTTGGCAAAACTGAATGTATGGTAAGAATTTAACCATCCGTGGTTGGCATGGCCTCTTGAATCTGCTTTATGATATACTGTTTTCATTTTCTGTGATTATTTATGGTACAAATGTACGGGATGTGGGTGTTTAAAAAGTTGATGTAGGTTAAGAAAGGAAATTAGAGCAGTAAAAAGGGGTGAGAGAGCTTAGAAAGTGAGAATCATTTATAGGTTGGATTACGCAAAGACGCGATTTTTTTACATTTGATATGTTTTTTAGGGCGCAAGGATTTTATCTGCGATAAAATTTTATACCGGATATTCTTTTCTTCCTATAATCGAGTCGATTATATAAATAAGTGCAAACATCAGCGTCATCTGTATAATCTGTGAGAGATTATAATATTCTAATCATCAAAAAAGCACAAAAAAATGCATTTAGATTTAAGTTTTGGCTAAAGCCAGATTGATGAATATTTAAAGAGAAAATGGGCTTCCTTCGTCTACGCTTTGGATTACTGCCCACTCCTATTGAATTGTTTATTACTTAACTGTTATTTTTTAAAAATAATCGTGGTATAATCTGTATTATAAGTTCTTGTTTCGATATTGAGTTTATTTAAAAGCATTTCGGCTTCAAGCCTTATATTTTTCCATGTTTCATGATGGTCTAAAAAGTCCCAGTCCCAAATTTCCACAGGGATATCATCTACTTTCTTTTTAAAATTCAGGAGGTCTTCCTTAAAAGAATCGTCAATGAGTTTATTTCTGAAAATGGTATTAAATAAAACAGGGAGGAATGCATAATCAAGTTCTTCATACAGTTCTGCCAGAGGATCTATTAAAATGGGAGCCATTTCATCCAATTGGTCTACATTATAGGTATAAAGAATCAGTGAATTGATCATATAAGTATAATAGAGATGTACATTTTTATCATATCTAAGTAACTCCTCTTCAGTGAAGCTGTTATCTTCTAAATTTTCAGTAACACCTTTATTTTCAGCAACATATCTATCTTCAGACTTATCCTTTTGTTTTGTAGACGAAAAAAACGTATTTAAAAAATTAAACTTCATGATAAACAATTTTGGTTTTAAAAAAATTGTAAAAAAAGATAGGCTTTGGCTAAAGCCAATCAATAAATGTTTAAAAAGAAAACGGACTTCCTTCGACACGCTCAGGATAATAGCCCGTTCCTATTCAATTTTGTTATATTTTTTATATTTAAGTTAAAGTTTTTGGCGCAACTAACTTCTAACCTCTAACTTCTAGTTTCTAATTTAAAAATGTACCTGCTTGATTTCTTCCTCAATTTCCTTTGGGGTTTCATCTTCAGATTTCACAAAGATCATGGTTACTACAGCTCCAATGAGCATGCAAACACCTCCTACAACCACATAATCCATGGCCTGTTTTCCAAAAACACCACTCACGACAGGACCTCCGAATAAACCATTGATGATCTGGGGAATTACAATAAAGAAATTAAATATTCCCATATAAACACCCATTTTCCGTTGTGGGATCACCTCAATAAGCATAGCATAAGGCATTGCCAGAATACTTGCCCAGGCAAAACCTAATCCGATCATTGAGATCCATAGGTTGTTGACATCTTTAATGAAATACATGGAAACCAATCCCAAACCTCCGCACAATAAAGCTAAAGCATGAGTCTGTTTTTTACCGATCAGTTTAGCAATTGGTGTTAATAGAAACGCAAACGGAATTGCCCAGAGATTATACATTCCGAAAAGTTTTCCGGTAAGGTCACCTGCATCATTAAATGCTTTGGAATGGGTATCTTCCGGAGAAAGTCCGAAATGATGGGTTGCCAGAGCACTGGTTGTGAAAACCCACATCGTAAACAATGCAAACCATGAGAAAAACTGAACAATTCCCAGCTTTTTCATCTGTGCAGGAATCGCTGCAAAGTCTTTGAAAATATCTGAAAACTTAGAATTATGTTGTTCTCCTTCTTTTCCATCTTCAAAATCGGCAAATTCCTGTGGGGAATACTCTCTGGTTGTCATGATGGTGTATAGAATTGATATGATCAGCAATCCCGCACCTATATAAAAAGAATAAATGACATTATCTGCTACAAATCCTGCTGGTGCTTCATTTGAAATCCCCATTTTTGTTAACCAATCCGGCAGATAAGAACCTAGTACCGCTCCGATTCCAATTAGAATTGTTTGCACAGAAAATCCTATCGTACCCTGATGTTTCGGGAGCATATCACCTACCAAAGCTCTGAAAGGCTCCATTGCAATATTCACCGAAGCATCCATCATGGCAAGGAATATTACCGCTAACAAAAGCGCATTGGCCGCAAACATCTGAGTAACGGAAGCAGCATTTGGAAGGAGAACCAATCCTATGGCACACAAAACAGCTCCAATCAGGAAATAAGGTTTTCTTCTTCCCAACGGACTCCAAGTATTGTCGCCCATGTGGCCGATAATAGGCTGAACAATCAGACCTGTAATGGGAGCTACCAGCCAGAACCATGATAATTCGTGAACATCTGCTCCTAAATTCCCCAGAATACGGCTTGCATTTCCATTTTGTAACCCGAATGCCATCTGAATTCCCAGGAATCCCATGCTCATATTGATAATCTGGAGCATTGATAAGTCTGGCTTTTTTCTTTTCCCGACTGCCCCAGTATCATATTTCCCCATCATAATTGCCATTACGACTTCAGTTTTTGAATTAATGCATCTTCAATCGGTGCTTTTTCAGTAACCACTTTATCTACTACTTCATTAGGCACTGTCACAGAAAGAACATATTGTTTTACCTTCCAGCTTCCGTTGATTTTTTCTACCACTCCGGAACCTCTGCAAATTTTCATCTGGGTATCCAATAATTCATCAAACCATGCCAGTTTTCCATCTTTGCTAAAGTAAATATTTCTTTTCAGCGCTTTAAAATTCCAGGTTTTCTTTTTGTCAAAATAAGGTTTTGCCCATACCATAAATGCTTTTTTATCCCAGATTTCGGTAGCATCTGTTCCGATGAAAGTAGATTCATCTGCAAAGAGATTAAAATATCCTGTGTAATCCGCCTTTGCAGCTGTTGCATTGAAAGTGTCCAGCATCGTACTGATTTCTGTTTTTTCTTTCTCAAATGTATTTTTTGACTGTGCGGTAAATAAAGAGAATCCCAATAAAAAAAGGAGTAAGGTATAAGCAGTCGTTAGTTTTTTCATAGGTAATTATTATTTTTCTAGTTCAATGATCAATGGAGTTTTTGCAGGAATATTTATACTGTTTTGTAATGAAATTTCTTTACCCGAAATAATCTCTTTTCCTTTTGTATATCCGTTAAGTGATTCTGCAAATCTTTTCAAATCTAACGGCTGATCTTTTTCATTATTGTTGATCACTACCATTACACTTTCTTTTTCATTATATCGGAAATATACAAAAACACCATCCTGAGGAACGAAATTTTTAGTTTTTCCATTATGAATCACTTCTTTGCCTTTTCTCCAGTTCAACAGTTTTTGAGTAAACTGGAAAAAGTCTTTCTGTTCCGGTGTCTGAGTAGATGGATTGAAAGCATTTTGTTGATCAGCTTTCCACCCTCCAGGAAAATCCCTGCGGATATCGGCATCACCTCCGGTGTTTTTATCACCTCTCATTCCTATTTCTGATCCGTAATAAATCTGTGGAATTCCTCTTACTGTAGAGATCAGAGTAAGTGCCATTTTATAGGCATCAGGATTTGCATTAAAGATTTCGTTCCATCTTTCGGTATCATGATTTTCAAAGAAAACAAGAGTATTATTGATATCCGGATAAAGGAAATCGCTGGTAAAAGAGTCGTAAATTCTAATCATTCCTTTATCCCAACTTTCTTTTTCTTTGAGTGCTTTGGGCATATTTTCAAACAGCATAAAATCCATCACCGATGGTAAATTTGAATTGTATCCTTCTATTTCTCCTATTTTCGAATTTTTCTGCCATGCTGCAATTTGTGCTGCTGTATAAAGCCAGGTTTCTCCTACAATATTGAATTTCGGATATTCATCGGTAATCGCTTTTGCCCATTTTGCCATGGCGTCTTTATCATTGTAAGGATAGGTGTCTACACGAAATCCTCCCAGTTCTGCATATTCTATCCACCAGATGGCATTTTGAATCAGATACTTCAGAACCAATGGATTTTTCTGGTTGATATCCGGCATTGTAGTATCAAACCATCCATCCAGTGCATATTTTTTATCAATATCAGACGCATTGGTATCAAATTGCGTTGTGGTTTTATAGTTAGAACGCTTAAATCCCTTTTCTCCTTCATCAAACCAATGTATCCAGTCTTTGGAAGGAAGATCTTTAATCATCCAGTGTGAGCCACCCCAGTGATTGGTCACATAATCCATCACCAACATCATCTTTCGTTTATTCAGTTCCTGAGATAGAGTTTTATACTCTTCGTTGGTACCGTAGCGCGCATCAATTTTATACAAATCGGTCTGAGCATAACCGTGGTAGGAATACACTTTTTCGTTGTCTTCATTGACAGGAGTCAGCCAGACAGCTGTAGCTCCTAAATTCTGGATATAATCAAGATTGTTGATAATACCGCGGAGATCACCGCCATGTCGCCCATTGGGAAGGCTGCGATCTGCTTTTTCGGTTAGTTCCGGCCTTGAATCATTCTTCTCATCACCATTGGCAAAACGATCCGGCATGATCAGATACATGAAATCTTTTGAAGTAAAAGATTCACGGTTGGCAGATCCCGGATTTCTCTGTTTCAGCTCATAAGGGTATGAACCTATATTCTTTTTGCCTTTTTTAAGATTGATGGTAAACTTCGGAACGTTTATTTCGTTGGTATTGACTGTAATAAAAACATAATTCGGATTATCTACTTTCCGGATGTCTTTGATCTGTATTCCATCTGAAAGTGTAATCTCGTTTTTAGCCACTTCTTTTCCGTACACAAGAATCTGAAGTTCAGGATTTTTCATTCCCTTCCACCAGAAAGCAGGCTCTACTCTTTCCAGGTTTTTCTGGGAAAAAGCAAAAGAAGCTATCGAAAGGGCGAATGCTGCATATATTGTCTTCATATTAATGTTCAATTTAGCATTAAATTTTCATATATACGTTCAAAAATGTAATGGAAAGTCTCTTTTTTTAATCTTCATTTCTATAAGATTATCAGATTAAATATCTTCATTTTAAATTTTATAAAGAATAATTAAATTTTTCACAAAAAATTCATGCATAAAATTAATTTCCCATGCTTTTTATGTTTAGTTTTATAGAAAAAATGTTGGATTTCAGCAATATGTTCAAAACTGAAGGACCGGATGTTGTTTACACATGGACAATTCCTGTTTTTGCTGCTATAATTTTCCTGGAAATGGCCTACAGTCATTTTAATAAAGAGAAAATATATGAGACAAAAGACGTAGCAACAAATGTCCTTTTCGCCCTGCTTAATTATGGGTTAGACATCATTATGAAAGGTTTTTCCTTATTTGTTATGATGTTTTTTTACCAACACCGTCTTTTCGACTGGCAGGAAGGAATCTGGTACTGGATTGCCGTATTCCTGGCTCAGGACTTTGCTTATTATGTCCATCATTATGTAGATCATCATTCTCGTGTTTTCTGGGCGGTACATATTACCCATCACAATTCTGATTATTTCAATATCAGTACAGGATTCAGAAGTCCTGTATTTCAGCCATTGTACAGGTATTTATTTTTCTCTCCATTAGCATTTATGGGTTTTCATCCGTGGCATATTCTGGTAGCGTATTCTTCCATACAGATTTATGGCACATTTGTACACACCCAATCGATTAAGAGTATGGGATTTTTGGAGTATATTCTGGTTACTCCTTCTCATCACAGAGTACATCACGCATGTAACATCAAATATCTGGACCGCAATATGGGAATGGGACTGATTATCTGGGATAAAATTTTCGGAACTTTTGAAAAAGAAGATCCTGAAGTTCCTGTAAAATACGGAGTTTATCCTAAAATAAAATCTAAAGATCCCGCAACGATGCTTTTCTATGAATGGAGAAGAATAGGAAAAGACATCAAACAACCAGGGATTTCCCTTAAAGACCGCATTAAATATCTTTTTTATTCGCCGGGATGGAGACATGACGGTACTGGAAAAACCGTGAAACAGTATCAGAAGGAATATAAAGAAAAGATAAAAACCGGAGTTCCTCTAAAAGTAAAAGAACAGGTTTCAGAATCTGAAAATCAATATTCCCACCTCGTTCAACAGGCAGAGGATAAATAAAAATACCCCGGCCATCGAAAATTCGATAAACCGGGGCACCTTAGTGTATCTTTACAATTATTTTACGGGTTTAATTGAAATTGCGAAACCGCCACTTCTTACCATTTTAAAATTAATTTTTGACTTACTTGTAATCTCTTTTTTGTAGATGTTATAGCTTTGAGGATTATCAATATAATCAGCATCTTTTCCATCTTCATAAATGGTTGCTTCATATTTCTTTCCTTTGTCTAAGAAAGAGAAGTCTACGGTATACTCACGTTTGTTTTCATCGGTAATACCTCCTACAAACCAGTTTTCAGTACCTTTTGCTTTTCTTGCCGTAACCACATAATCACCAGGCTCAGCAGCTAAGATTTTTGTATCATCCCAATCTGCAGCTACATCCTTAATAAACTGGAATGCATCCATATGCTTTTTGTAGTTTTCAGGAAGATCCGCAGCCATCTGAAGCGGCATATACATCGTTACATAAAGCGCTAACTGTTTTACCAGAGTAGTTTTTACAAAACGGTTATCTCCAGGGAAATAATAGTCAAGTTTTGTCTGGAAAATTCCCGGTGTGTAATCCATAGAACCTCCCATCCATCTTGTAAACGGAAGAACCGTCTGATGATCTGGCTTATTTCCTCCGAACGCTTCATATTCCGTTCCACGAGCTGCTTCTGCAGAGATGTAGTTCGGATACGTACGGCTTTCTCCTGTAGGACGTACGGATTCGTGAGAATTCACCATGATTTTATAGTCGTTTGCTTTTTCTGCAATTCTATAATAATGGTTGATTGTCCATTGAGAATAGTGATGTTCTCCTCTAGGAATGATATCTCCTACATATCCGGTTTTCACGGCATCATATCCATACTTATTCATCGTTTGGAAAGCTTTATCCGCCCATCTTTCATAGTTCGTAGCAGAACCTGAAGTTTCGTGGTGCATGATCAGCTTAATTCCTTTTGAATGTGCATATTCATTCAACATTTTGATGTCAAAATCCGGGTAAGGGGTAATGAAATCGAAAACAAATTCTTTAGAATGTCCGAACCAGTCTTCCCAACCGATGTTCCATCCTTCAATTAATAATCCCTGGAATCCGTTTTCTGCAGCAAAGTCAATATATTCTTTAACTTTTGTATTGTTGGCCGCATGTTTTCCGTTTGGAGTTAATTTCGCAAAGTCTGTTTTACCCAAGTGAACATTTTCAGCTGTGGAATAAGCCCACTGCGATTTTCCGATAATCATTTCCCACCAAACTCCCATGTATTTTGTAGGGTGAATGTAAGAAGTATCAGTGTACTTTGTAGGCTCGTTAAGGTTGAAGATCATTTTAGAATCCATCACCTGCTCTGCTTTCGGAGCTACAATAATCGTTCTCCAAGGCGTTACTGAAGGAGTCTGAATATATCCTTTTGCCCCTTGCCTGTCGGCAGTTAAATGCGTTTTGAATTTAAAATTCTGTGCATCTACCTCAAGGTGTGAAGCCGGATAATCTAACACAGCAGCTTCAGCAACGTTGATATATAAAGGTTCTTTTCCTTCTTTTTTAAGCATCAACGGAGACTGCACTGCATTTTTCACCAATGACTGTGAAGCATTTGCATCATATGCTTTATCCCATTTTGAAGGAATTTCAGATACTTTTGTTTCCTGATACTGATACTCCTGAGAATCATAATCTGCT